>NZ_ASSI01000078.1:0-84867 GCF_000466765.1 Burkholderia sp. AU4i
CCACAAAATCCGGTGCGGTTCAGTCTGCTCGAAGTCGCGGGTTCGTATGCGGGCGCCGCCGAACTGGTCAGGGCGGCGGTGAACCGGAACGCCCAGTGGCGAGGGCGGCAATGCCTGAATCTGGTAGCGGCGGAATCGCCGACGAGTCTTGCAGCGAGGGCCCTGTTGTCCAGCGAGGTCGGAACCCGCGCGTCCGGTGGGCACATCGGCAGAAACAACCGGTTTTTCGCTGGTATGCGGTTCATCGACGAACTGGAGTCCCTGTGCGTCGAACTTCTCAAGAAGTCGTTTCGGGTGCGCTATGCCGACCACAGGTTGATGGGCGGCATGGCGGCCACACTAGTCGCCTACGCCGCATTGACCCAGCCCGGAGATACGGTGATGACGGCACCGCTGCGGATGGGCGGGGATACCAGCAATCGGTCCAACGGTCCGCCGGGCGTGCGCGGGACGAGGGTGATCGACATTCCTTATTCGACGAAGGATGGGACGATCAACCTCGACGAGTTCGCGACGATTGCGCGTAAGGAGCGGCCGGCGGTAACGGCGCTCGGGATGACGCTCACGCTGTTTCCGTTGCCGGTCAGGGAGATCAAGGCGATCGTATCGGAATGGGGTGGACTCGTTTATTTTGATGGGGCACACCAGCTTGGACTGATCTCGGCTGGGTTATTCCAGGACCCCCTCGTTGAGGGTGCAGACGTCATGACGGGTTCGTCGGGCAAGACGTTTAGCGGTCCGCAGGGAGGCATCATCTGCTGGAACACTGATCGCTTTGCCGAGACGATCGCCGAAACGATTTTTCCGGTTCTTACAGGTAGCCACCAGATCAATCGTGTAGCTGCACTCGCTGTGGCGGCGTCGGAGATGCTCGAGTATGGACCGATCTATATGCGTCAGGTCGTAACAAACGCGCAGGCGCTGGCCGGCTTTCTCCATAAGAAGGGTATCGACGTTCTCTATGCGGAGCGCGGCTATACGCAGACCCACCAGATTGTTGTCGATTCAAGGCCGGCGGGAAGCGGCCGCGATGCCGTACACCGACTTGAAGCTGCGAACATTATCTGTAACGAAATGCCCTTACCCTGGGATGCGATCGAAACGGGAGGGGCTGAGACCGGAATCAGGTTGGGCACCGTCGAGGTTACCCGCCGTGGGATGGGAGTGGCTGAAATGGACTGGATAGCCGAACGGATTGCCAAGGTACTGCAAGGCGGCGAGGCAACAGCGATTGCTCGCGAGATCACGGATTTCGTGGCCCGGTTTGAAACGATCTACTACTGCCACGAGCATGGGCTGCCACCCCGCTGATGTGTTACGTCTGGATTAATTGAATGTGTCGAGGTGATATGTTGTTGACGGCCACCACGGACCTGAAACCGGTCCTTTCCTTTTCCCTGGCCTCAATCGCCCTGCTTGCAAGCCCGGGGCCAGCGACGGTCGCGCTCGCAGCCAGTGGAGCGTCGTTTGGGCTCAGGCGTTCATTAAATTTCTATTTCGGTATCGTAGCGGGGCTGGTGCCCGCCATCGCACTCGTCGCAGGCGGGGTGTTCGTGGCGCTGCGCACAGTTCCGGTCGTCTCGTCAGTTCTGTTTGTCGTGTCAGTAGCGTACATACTGTACCTGGCGGTAAAGATCGCGTCGGCACCCCCGCTGTCAAACACCGAGGAGGTTGCGTCGCCTGGCTTTCCATCGGGCTTCATTCTTGGCGTTACCAATGTCAAGGCATACGCCGTGTTTGCCGCGCTCTTCGGTGGCTTTGCGTTAGGTATCTCGGATCAATGGGACGTGCTGATCAAAGCCGCAATCTGCATGGCCGTGATTGTGGTTTTTGATTTTCTTTGGCTGGCGACGGGGAGTAACCTGCGTCATTTCTTCACGAATCCTGTATTGAGCCGGATCGTAAACATTACCCTGGCTGCCTTGATGCTCGTGATGGTGGTGTGGTCAGTGTGGAGGTCATGAGCGCGCTACCCGGATGACGTATGGGTGCCGCTATTCGCGAAAGAGTTGACCGATGGTCGCTCGAAACCAGCTCAAAGATGGGTCGCGAGAATAGCGTTCGTGCCAATGCTGCATGACCCGGTAAGTCGGCACCGCAAACGGCAATTCAATCAATTTGATCGGCGTGTTCTCAGCGACGATACGTGCAAATCGCTCAGGAACGATCGCGAGATACTCGGTGCTTGCGATATTCGAGACGACGCCCAGAAAATTCGGGATACGCAATCCGACCTTCCGTCTGATGTTGTTGCGCTCCAGCGTTTCCTCAACAATTACGTGCCCTGTTCCCTGCGTGGCAACAATCAGATGCGATTCACGCTCGAACTCTTCGAGCGTGACGCTGTTTTCGCGAAGGCGCGGGTGGTCGCGATTTACGATGCAGACGAATCTGTCGGTAAAGAGTTGCTGTTGATACATGCCTGCGTCTAGCTGCGACAAAAAGCCTATCGCAAGATCGATTTCACCTGCCTCCAGTTGGTGAGCTGTGTGTTCGGAGGTGTAACTGAGATCAATGCGAACACTGGGTGCAACTTCCCGAAGATGAGCAAGCAGGCGCGGCATCATCACCCGCTGACCTATGTCCGTCATACATAACCCGAACATACGATTCGACGTAAGCGGATCGAAGGTGGTGCGATGCAATAAAGTGAGCTTCAACGCTGACATGGCCTCGCGAATGGGACCCACTATGTCGTCGGCAAGACGCGTCGGCTGCATTCCTTCAGAAGTTCGGACAAACAGCGGGTCGTTGTAGTGCCTCCGGAATTTGGCAAGCGCCATGCTTACCGCCGATTGCCCCAGATCCAGGTTCTCCGCGGCCCGCGAAACGCTGGCCGTTCGATAGACCTCGTCAAACACCATCAAGCTCTTCAGGTCGAGATTGTCCACCTCCGTCTCCTCTATCAATTTGTTTGACGATGCCTATCAATTGTTACATATAGATTGATGGTCCGCGAGTCCCTAGAATCGACAACGTTATGAAGGCCCACCGAACCTGGGGGCGTTCAGACGCATTCATGTACTTGTAGATAAGTCGGAGGAGACATGGCATCAGGACAGCAACATTCGCTGCCCATCCTTATTTCGGGCGGTGGCATTGGTGGATTCGCAGCGGCACTTGCCCTGAGCAAGGCCGGTTTCAAAGTTCGGCTTTTCGAGCGCGCCCAGGAGATCAAGGAGATCGGGGCGGGCATTCAGATCGGGCCCAATGCCTTCCATGTTTTCGAACGACTTGGTGTCACGGATGCGGTCCGTGCCAAGGCGGCGATGCCTCAACGGCTGGTGATGATGGACGGAATCTCGGGTGAGCAGGTTGTGTCGATTCCTCTCGACGACCAGTTCCTCAACCGGTTCACCTACCCCTATGCACTAATTCACCGTGCCGATCTTCATCGGATTCTTCTGGACGCCTGCCTGCGCTCGGATCTGATCGACGTGTCGACGAACGTGAAAGTGAACGGCTTCACTGACCACGGCGACAGCGTTGTATTGCAGACGACGGACGGTGACGTCCGGGGGCGTGCGCTGATCGGCGCTGATGGACTCTGGTCGACCGTACGGAGCCAGATCGTCGGAGACGGTGGTCCACGAGTGTCCGGGCATATCGCATATCGCGCAGTTCTTCCAATCAGCGAAGTGCCGGAGGATTTGCGCTCCAACACGATGACGCTCTGGGCCGGGGCGAAGACTCACCTCGTTCACTATCCGCTGCGCGGCGGAGAGTTGTTTAATCTCGTCGCCGTATTCCACAGCGACCGATACGTGGAAGGTTGGGACGCTGTGGGCGATGCAGAAGAGCTACATCTTCGCTTTCGTGACGCAGTGCCCACCGTGAAGACCCTGCTCGAGAAAATCCAGACGTGGCGCATGTGGGTGCTGTGCGATCGTGATCCGGTGAAGAACTGGTCGAAGGGCAACGTGACACTTCTGGGCGACGCCGCACACCCGATGCTGCAATACATGGCACAGGGCGCCTGCATGGCCATGGAAGACGCCGTCGTGCTTGCGGACGAGATTGCCCATGCCAACGACGATCTCGCGACCGCGTTTGTGCGTTATCAGGAACGGCGCTATCTGCGTACGGGCAAGGTCCAGATGAGCGCACGATTGTATGGCGAGTTCTATCACGCGAATGGCGTGAATCGGGAGTTGCGGAATCAGTTCCTGCAGTCACGGTCCCTCGATCAGACGCTGGATGGTATGGCATGGCTCTATGACGCCAGTGCTATCCGCCCGACTTCGCAGCTTCGGGGCGAGAGCCTCGTGACCACGAACTGAGGTCGGACTACCTGACCAGATCGCCACGCGTCACGTGTGCCACTAGAAATATTGCCGGGATAAAACATGAAGATCTGCCGCTTTAATGAAAACCGCCTTGGTCTTGTAGAAGGGGATGTAGTCAGGGACGTAACGGAAGCTCTCCAGGTCCTTCCTTCGGCTCATTATCCGTTTCCTGAACATGATGTACTGATCGCGAATCTGGAGCAGGTTCGACACGCAGCATTGGAGATAGCGCCGCGAGCGCGGTCGATTCCGCTCCCAGAGGTTGCGCTGTTGAGCCCGGTCGCAAACCCTGGAAAGATTGTCGCAGCCCCGGTGAACTACCAGAAGCACCTGAAAGAAGTGCTCGGCGATGCGAATCTGCATCATGACAACCAGATTAACCATATCCAGCGCGCGGGGCTGTTTCTGAAAGCGACGAGTTCGCTCGTCGGTGCATCCCAAGGCGTTGCGCTGCGCAAGCTCGATCGTCGCAACGATCACGAAGTCGAGCTCGCCGTCGTCATCGGGAAAACAGCCGCTAACGTGTCGAAGGAAGATGCACTCAAGTACGTTGCCGGCTATTGCATCGGTCTGGATATCACGATTCGGGGCCCGGAAGAGCGTAGCTTCCGCAAATCTCCGGACTCGTACACGGTATTGGGTCCGTGGCTCGTCACGAGCGACGAGCTTCCGGACCCGGGCAACCTCGGATTCTCCATTGCGGTCAACGGGGAGATTCGCCAGCAATCCAACACCAGTGAGCTGATTCTCGGTGTGCCGGAACTGATCGAATTTGCTTCCTCTTTCTATACCCTGCACCCCGGCGATGTGATCATTACCGGTACGCCCGAAGGTGTTGCATCGATCAGGCCGGGTGACAGCATGTTCGCCGAGTTCGATGCCATTGGCTCGATGCGCGTAGACGTTCGAAGCAGCGGGATCGGGGCTTGACCATGCAGACACCCGATATTCAACTGGCCAGGGACACGGACGATCCGAAACGCCTCGCGCTATACGGGCGACTCAATGAACGGCATTCGGCGCCCTTGTGGGCTGTGATGGCCCAGCTCGTGACGCCCGAGCCGAGGCCGCGCAGCGTTGCGCATAAGTGGGACTACCCGGTTATGCGCAAGCTGCTCCTTGAGGCAGGAGAGCTGATTACCGCGAAGGAGGCGGAGCGCCGGGTTCTGGTGCTCGAGAACCCGGGTATCCGTGGGATGTCACAGATCACCCAGAGCTTGTATGCCGGCCTTCAGCTGATCCTGCCGGGCGAAGTGGCACCCAGCCATCGACACGCTGCGGCCGCCCTGCGTCTGATTATCGAAGGTCAGGGCGGATATACAGCAGTTAGCGGCGAACGCATCCCGATGTCCCCGGGCGACTTTATCGTGACGCCCTCCTGGACCTTCCATGACCATGGCAATCTCGGCGAGGACCCCGTCATCTGGCTTGATGGCCTTGACGTCCCAATCGTCAACCTCTTTGACGCGAGTTTTGCCGAAGCCTATCCCTCCGGCGAGACACAGCAGGTCGAACGGTCCGCGGGAGATGCACTCGCCCGCTACGGTTCGAACATGCTGCCGATCGAGTACGTCCCGGAGGGCAGCTCCTCCCCGGTTTTTCATTACCCGTACTCGAGGGTGAAGGAAGCGTTCCGGCAACTGGCATGCGGTGGTGTGGATGACTGTCATGGTATCAAGCTCCAGTACACCAATCCCACGACGGGCGGATATCCGATGCCGACGATGGGCGCGTTCATTCAGCAGTTGCCAGCCCGATTCAATGGCCGACCGTACCGGTGTACCGATGCCACGGTTTATTGCGTGCGAGAGGGACAGGGTATGAGCACGATAAACGGTGAGCTTATCGAATGGAATGTGGGTGACGTATTCGTTGCGCCGTCGTGGAGCGTGACTTCACACCGGACGACCGGACACGCAGTCCTTTTCAGCTTCTCCGACCGGCCCGCGCAAAAGGCACTTGGACTTTGGCGCGAGCAACGGCTTGACGACTGAGTGTCGCCGCGCGCCGGGGCCGTGCTGAACCCCGGCGCGGAAATTCGGACATCGCGAATGTCACGGTAGTTGTCCTCGATGATGGGCCGGTGGCCTGCGCGGAGTTCAACTCTGGAGTACCGAAGAAATCAGGATCGGCCCCACGATGTGCTGACGGGCTGTAAGCGCCGTGCAGCGCATTTCGAATGTTCGCCATAAGAGCGACAGCAAGTAAGGAGACGAAGTATGTTTGCAATGAATGCGTGGTACGTGGCTGGGTGGGATCATGAAATTGGCCGTCAGCTCACGCCGAAGAAGGTATGCGGCATTTCTATTGTCGTCTACAGAAAACTGGATGGCTCCGCAGCGGCGCTCGAGGATGCCTGTTGGCATCGCTTGCTGCCCCTGTCACTTGGAACACTGAATGGTGACGCTGTCACATGCGGCTACCACGGATTGGTGTTTGCAGCTGACGGCCGCTGCATACAGATGCCATCACAGGAGACCCTGAACCCATCGGCCTGCGTGCGGTCTTTTCCCGTCGTCGAGCGACATCGGTTTGTCTGGGTCTGGATGGGGGACCCACAGCTGGCGGACGAAGCGCTTGTTCCTAACCTGTTCCAGAATGACAGCCCCGATTGGGCCGGTGACGGTGGGACGACACATCTCCAATGCGATTATCGTCTGCTGATCGACAATCTCATGGATCTTACCCACGAGACCTTCGTCCATCACGGCAGTATCGGTAACCGCGCCGTCGCTGAAGCGCCCTTTACCGTTTCCCGCACCGAACACACTGTCGAGGTGACGCGCTGGATGGTCAACATCGAGCCGCCCCCCTTCTTCAAAAAGCATCTTGGAAAGGAGGGGCCGGTAGATCGGTGGCAACACATCACATTTCATGCTCCGGGCACCGTCACGATTGACGTTGGGGTCGCGCCGACGGGCACCGGTGCGCCCGAGGGCGATCGCAGTCAGGGCATCACGGGCTTCGTGATTCACGTGAGCACGCCGGAGACCGAGACCTCATGCGTCTACTACTGGGCAATCGTACGGAACTACAAGCTGGGCAGCCAGCGCCTCACGACAGAGTGGCGCGAGGCGGTACGCTCGATTTTTGCTGAAGATAAGGCGATTCTCGAAGCACAGCAGGGTGCGGTGTCGCGCTATCCCGATCGCGAATTCTATCCGCTTAACGTCGATGGCGGAGCCATACTGGCGCGCCGTTACATCGACCGGCTTGTGGAACGTGAGCGGCAGGGAAGGACCGGCAAAAATCCGGTCATTCCCATTGTCTCCCTCGGTTCGCAAGCAGCGGAGTAGCGACATGAAATACGTACAAGCTGTGTATGTCACTCGCATCGAGCAGGTATGTGACGACGTCCGTCTTATCGAGCTCGACTTCGGGGCGCCTCTTGCATTCCAGCCGGGAAGCCACGTTGATGTTCTTTGTCAACTGGAATCGGGTACCCAGTCGAGGTCCTATTCGCTGATCGGCACGCAGAATGGTGAATCGAAGGGCCTCATCGCAGTGCGACGCGTGGAAACGTCGCGGGGCGGTTCGGCTTTCATGTGGTGCCTGCGCGAAGGCGATGCGCTCCGGATTGACGGTCCGCACAACGCGTTCCCGCTGTCGACGCACGCGGTACCCCGGATTCTCGTGGCGGGTGGTATCGGCATTACGCCTATCGTAGGGTTTGTCGAGCAGTTGCTGGCTGCCGGCGCGGAGTTTCGTCTCGTTTATGCTGGACGCGATCGCAAATCCATGCCGTTCGTCAACCAGCTAGAGGCGCGTCTGGGCCGTGCAATGGAGATTTATGACGCCAGCCTGGACGAGGTCGTTTCCTTCGAAAATCTGCTGGACGGATTGGATCGCGACGCGGAGATGTACGTCTGCGGCCCTGTCGGCATGTTGACCGCGGCGAGGAACGCATGGGTTGCTGATGGTCGACGAAGCGCCGATCTGCGATTCGAGTCATTTGCCAATGGCGGCGCGTATCCAAATCGCCCGTTCACGCTGAAGGTGCCCCGGCTCGGAATAGAGATCGGCGTCGGCCCAGACGAGACCGTGCTTGATGCACTGGAAGCTGCCGGTGCCGACCCGCTTTTCAATTGCAGAAAGGGCGAGTGCGGGTTGTGTACTGTACAGATTGTCCAATCCACGGGTGAAATCGATCACCGTGACGTGTTCCTGTCCGATGAGCAAAAGCGGGAAGGCATAAAGATGTGTGCCTGTGTGTCGCGGGTCAATGGGGGAAGCCTCACCGTAGACCTTCCTTAAGCCGTTTGACGTGTCTCTCGACTGACGCGTCAGCCGGTTCGAAGCTGATTAAACAAAAAAGAGCGGCTCGCAGCCGCACGGAGACAAATATGAGTACATCATCGGCCTCAATACAGGTGCACGAGGTCATAGACGCCCGACCGCTGAGTCGCCTGCAGTTTTACGCGATATCGCTTTGTATATTAACGGCGGTTCTGGACGGCTTCGATACCCAGATCATTGGTATGTTGGCCCCGGTCATTTCGCGGGGGATCGGAGTGCCGGTTACCCATTTTGGTCCAGTATTCAGTGCCGGGTTGCTTGGTATGCTTCTCGGGGCAGTCTCGCTTGGTCCCCTTGCCGATCGATTCGGCCGCAAGACGATGATCGTTCTTTCGACCGTGCTCTTTGGAGCACTTTCGATCGCGACCGCATATGTCGAAACGTATGATCAGCTCCTGATATTGCGCTTCCTCACTGGAGTTGGATTGGGCGGGGCACTTCCTAATGCGATTTCACTGGCGTCGGAATATGCCCCGCGGCGGCATAGCCGCACCATTGTCGCCACCCTGATGTGCGGTATGCCGTTAGGTGCGGTGCTGGGTGGCGTGATCAGCGCGACACTGATCCCCATTCACGGCTGGCAGTCTGTATTCATCGTCGGTGGTTCATTGCCTCTTGTGGTCGCTTTACTATCCCTCACCCTGATGCCAGAGTCGCCTCGCTTTCTCGTGTTGCGCGGGGGCAAACAGCGACAACTGGGTGCAATTGTTCAGCGAATTGCACCGGACCTGGACCCGGCTCTGGTGCGCTACGCCCCGCAGGATGTCGTGGCCCGCGTGCCGTTACGCGACCTGTTCGCACGTGAGCACGCTATCCAGACGTTGCTGCTCTGGATACCGTATTTTATGAACCTTGTCGTACTGTATTTCATCGTAAGCTGGATGCCGGCCGTACTGTCCTCGGCCCAGCACTCCGTTTCTGCAGGAATCCGGTCCGTGGCGCTGTTCAGTCTGGGCGGTGTCGTGGGTTGTCTGCTGCAGGGTCCGTTGATGAACCGGTTCGGTACGCGAAGGGTACTCATCTCGGAACTCGTTGCATACATGCTGCTTGCCGTGACGCTGGCAAGCTCGGCAG
This sequence comes from Burkholderia sp. AU4i, assembly GCF_000466765.1. Taxonomy (NCBI): domain Bacteria; kingdom Pseudomonadati; phylum Pseudomonadota; class Betaproteobacteria; order Burkholderiales; family Burkholderiaceae; genus Burkholderia; species Burkholderia sp. AU4i. The sequence continues at coordinate 9,657 of NZ_ASSI01000078.1, forward strand.
GCAATGCTCACACGGTCGTCGTCGTGAGCGTCCTGATGGGCGTGGCTGTACAGGGTGTCCAGGCGGGACTGAACGCGCTAGCCGCCGAGATATATCCGATCCACATGAGGGCTACGGGCGTCGGATGCGCCGTCGGCATTGGGCGCATCGGTTCTATCTGCGGTCCGCTGATCGGCGGAATTCTCCTTGAACTGCATTGGAGCGTCAGCGAAGTGTTCCTTGCAGGCATTGTCCCGGCGGTCGTCGCGGCAGTTGCTGTTGCGCTGCGTAGAAGCGCCCGGCGTGAATAGAGTCGGAGCTCAGCAAGCGAACTGAACGGCACTCGAGTAGCCCAAATATAGGGCTGTTAAATTATTATAAAATTCGGAGATCTAATGAAAAAATACATCATCGCAGGTTTGGCAGTTTGCGCGGCGACGCCGGCATTGGCGCAAAGTAGCGTCACCCTGTACGGGATTATTGATACGGGGGTCGAATATGTTACGCACGCAAATGCCAACGGAGATTCAATTGTTCGAATGCCTGGTGTTACGGGTTCACTCCCATCGCGCTGGGGTTTGCGTGGAGCGGAAGATCTTGGGGGCGGCCTTCAGGCTCTCTTCGTGCTGGAAAACGGATTCAACCCGCGTGGAGGGGATCTGGGACAAGGGGGGCGCCTGTTCGGAAGACAGGCCTGGGTTGGAATCAAATCATCTACGTGGGGGACGCTCTCCTTCGGCCGGCAATATTCGATGGCGTACTGGGGAATCCAGGAATCTGACATTCTCGGCCCAAACATTTATGCGATCGCATCGTTTGATGCATACCTGCCCAATGCGCGTAGCGACAACGCAGTTGTCTATCAGAGTGCTACCTATTACGGGCTGAGCTTCGGCGCGACATATTCTTTTGGCAGGGACTCCGCCGGAACCGGGAACGCTCCAGGGCAGGGTACTTGCGCGGGTAGTGTTGCGGGCCAGTTTACTGCGTGCAGGCAGTGGAGCGCCCGTTTGAAATACGACGGAGGTAATTTCGGCGCATCGGCCGTGTACGATGAACAGAGAGGCGGCGCAAACGCGACTGCGAGCTTTTTCGATGGTGTGGCGGCGGTACCGATCACGGCAAGCGGTGATAAGGACGCGCGCATCGAAGCCAACGGCTGGGCGAAGATCGGACCGGCGAGACTGGGTGCGGGATGGATCGCCCGGACGGTAACGGGGCCCGGCGTTGAGGGCGTCCGTGCGAACCTCTTTTACGTCGGGGCAAGTATTCAGGCCACACCGGCGGTTATCGTTGACGGCGAGATGTACCGCATGATTGTGTCCCAGCACGATACCCGCGGCACCTTGGGGACGCTGCGCCTTACCTATCTGCTATCAAAAAGCACTGCCGTATACGCGCAAGGCTCTTACCTCGATAACAGCGCCAGGGCGCAGTTTACCGTTAGCTCGGGCGGCGGAGGCACGACGCCGGCGGCGGGCGACGGTCAGTTCGGGGCCATGGTAGGGATCAGACACAGCTTCTAAGGCAGGCAACGCTCCGTGACCGGGACGCGCGGGGATACTGCGCCCCGGTTCGCTCACGTCCTATCGACTGAAATCTGGAAAGCACCGCATGATGAACAAATTCACCGTACATACGGGTCTGGTTGTACCTCTCGATCGGGATAACGTGGACACGGACGCGATCATTCCGAAGCAATTCATGAAGTCGATCAGGCGGACCGGATATGGCCCACACGCATTCGATCAATGGCGCTATCTCGACCACGGCGAGCCGGGGATGGACAATTCAACACGTCCCCTGAATCAGGAATTCATACTCAACCATCCCCGTTATCAGGGCGCATCGATCCTGTTGACGCGGCGCAACTTCGGCTGCGGGAGCTCCCGTGAGCATGCGCCGTGGGCGTTGGAGCAGTTCGGCTTCCGGGCATTAATCGGACCGGGTTTCGCTGAGATCTTTTACAACAATTGCTTCAAGAACGGGTTATTGCCGATCGTGCTGCCGGAAGAGCAGGTAACACATCTGTTCGAGCAGACGCACTCAAACTGCGGGTTTCAGTTGACCATTGATCTGGAACGGCAGCGCATAACTACATCGAGTGGTGACGAGCACTCGTTCGAGGTCGAAGCGTTCAGGAAATATTGCCTGCTCAACGGCTACGACGACATCGCGCTCACTTTGCGTCACGCCGACCTGATTCGAAGTTTCGAGAAAAAGCGGATCGAGAGCCAGCCGTGGCTCGCCAGGCACCTGACATCTCCACAGATCGGAAAATGACCCGCGACTGGACAGTCGGGGATGCGTCTCCGATCCCGAAACACTTCCACTGAATGGATTGCATCATGCTGCGTTGAGAGCTGATAACGGAAGACGTGTCATCCAGTGTTCGCCGGGGATAGGGCTATGAATAAAGTAATAACAATCAGGCTTCGGCTGCTCTTCGCGTTCGGATCATGCGCGATCCTGACGGTGACGTCGGCATCACTGGCCGCGATGGAGTTGTTCGGCCGAAATATTTCGGGAACTCGATCAGATTTTCTCTTGAGCGGTGTGATCTTCGCATGCGCCGCCGGAACCACCATGTCGTTGTGGGCGACCGTTCATCTTCAACGTGTTGTCTGTGGCGGACTGATCCGCATGCGGAGGAACTTTGAGGAAATTACGAGGACACTGGATCTGTCGCAGCGATCAGCCAGTCCGCGAATGGACGAGTTCGGTACGGGCGCGCTGGCTTTCGACAAGCTGATGCATAGATTTGAAGGAACGGTGTCGTCAGTGCGATTGTCAGCCGATGCCGTAGCCAGGGCAGCCGGCGAAATAGCGGCTGGCAACCTTGAACTTTCTGCACGTACGGAGGAACAGGCCGCGTCTCTGCAAGAGACGGCATCAAGCATGACACAGCTAGCTCAGACGGTAAGACAGAATGCGGAGAGCTCGCGCGAGGCTACCATGCTAGTCGGACAGGCCACCGAGGTAGCGGCCGCCGGAAGCAATATGGTTGTCGCGATGGGAGACACGATGAGGTGTATCAGCGAAAGCTCAAACAGAATCTCGCAAATTACCGGCCTTATCGAAGAACTGGCTTTCCAGACCAATATCCTCGCACTTAACGCGGCGGTTGAGGCTGCTCGCGCTGGCGAACAGGGAAAGGGTTTTGCCGTAGTGGCCGGCGAGGTTCGTAGCCTCGCTCAACGTTCGGCCGCGGCTGCCAAAGAAATCAAGGAAGTCATCTCTGCCTCCGTGGCCGGCATTGCACTCGGCTCACAACATATGGCAGACGTGAGCCAGGTCATGGATGGTATCAGGACGGCGGTTGGGCGCGTTTCCGGGATCATGGAGGACATCGCAGGTGCGTCGGCAGAGCAGAGTCATGGCATTGACCAGATAAGCCGGGCGATCGTTCAGATGGACTCGGTAACGCAGCAGAATGCGGCGCTGGTTGAGCAGGCGGCAGCAGCAGCCGAATCGCTTGACGACCAGGCACATAGGTTGAAGGCTGAGGTCGCCTTGTTTACGTTTGCCCCAGATCAGGCGTCCGTCGGGTGACGGCACCCGTCATAGACGTGCGCTTCGGATAGCTTTGGCCAGCGCCTGGTCGCTGCCCGTCGGCGGTCCGGAGTCGCCGGAATGCCAACGCTATCGCGTACGGGTCGCAGCACGTCATGGCCAGATATCGCGGTGTCACGCTCAGGCAAGACGCCAGAGCGCTGCCTCCGTAACCTCCAGTTCGATACGGGGAAACGCTTGAGGAGGCAAATGATGGCAGTGACAGATCAATTCAATTTCGACGGCGAACTGTCCGACAACGTTCGGACGCGCTTTTTCATCAACGGAGAGTGGTGCGCGCCGAAGGGCTCAGAGGAGTTCGAGCTGGTTTCGCCCATTACCGAAGAGGTGATCTTCCGGTTGCCCGCCGCATCGATTGAAGACGCTGGTGCTGCCGTTAAGGTGGCCAGGGATGCATTCGATACAGGCTCCTGGGCGTGTAGCCCGTCTGTGGAAAGGGCTGTAGTGCTTCGGAGGATTGCGTCGGAGATGCGGGATCGTCTCGCCCTTTTTGGCAGGCTTTGGACGGCGCAGGTCGGGGCGCCGAGCTGGTTTGCGAGCCAGTTTACCGGGATCGCACCGGCATACTTCGACTTTTACGCGGACCTGATTTCGCAATCTTCGTTCGAGGATGAGCGCACGGTGCCAACGGGACGGGTAAAAGTCGTTCGGGAGCCGGTAGGCGTATGTGCGCTGATCGTACCGTGGAATGCCCCACTTGTTCTGCTGACGCAAAAGCTGGCCGCCGCGCTCGCAGCGGGTTGCACCGTTGTTGCGAAGCCCAGCCCGGAAACGCCGTTGGACGCATTGGTACTTGCGGAATGTGTCGCCGCCGCTGGACTTCCTCCAGGAGTATTCAACGTCGTGCCGGCTGGTCGTGAGGTCGGTGACTGGTTGATTCGCCAACCGATGATCGACAAGGTTAGCTTTACTGGCTCGACCGTGGCAGGAAAGCACATTGCACAGGTCTGCGCAAACAGACTCGCGCGAGTCAGCCTGGAACTTGGTGGAAAATCGGCCTCAGTCATCTGTGACGATGCGGACATTGGAGCCTGGATTGCGAACGTAGCGCCGTTCACAATGCCGTTCAGCGGTCAGATCTGTTTTTCGCAAACACGTGTTCTGGTGCCGCGCAAGCGGCACGATGAATTCATGAGCGCATACGTCCGCGCGATTGATGGGATGAAGGTTGGAAGCCCGTGGGATCCGGACACGATGATCGGACCCGTGGCAACCTCCAATCAATACCGGCGCGTGCTCGACTTCATTGACGTGGCAAAACGTGAGGGTGCCAACCCCGTCATCGGCGGGGGCCGTGCCCCCGGGCACGAGCACGGTTACTTTGTCGCTCCCACTGTGTTCGACAACGTCCATAGCGATATGACGATCGCTCGTGAGGAGGTTTTCGGTCCAGTCGTCTCGATCATATGCCACGACGGAGATGAAGACGCTATCCGCATTGCAAATGACAGTCTGTACGGTCTCAGCGGCACCATATTCTCTGCTGATATCGGCCGCGCCGAGCGCATTGCACGACGAATCCGCACGGGAAACCTCACGGTCAACGGGCTTCAGCTCGATCCTTCCATTCCCTTTGGAGGATTCAAACAGTCCGGCATCGGACGGGAAGGTGGTCCCGAGGGCCTGGAAACGTTCACGGAGACGAAGGCGATCTACTTTCCCGCCGTTTGATCAATAAGGTGGGCGCCGCGATGACCAGGAAGATACCCTGAAAACGATCTGGTTTGGTGACCCTGCGACGCCTGTCTTTCGAAACCGAGGGATAGCCAAATGACCTCGTTTGGCCCCTGAAAACACAAATGACGTTTTGCAGGAGTTGGCACATGTGGAGTGAGGTAAATCCGTTTCTTAACGGCCCGTTCGAGCCGCTTACGCGGGAATACGAGGAGGACGCGCCGATAGTCGAGGGCGAGATCCCACGCGAGTTAAGCGGTGTACTGTATCGAACCGGAAACTCGCAATTTTTCCGGCCGCTCAACGCCGACCGCGCTCACTGGTTTGATGGCGATGGCATGACGCACGCGTTCTTCCTGGACGAAGGCAGCGTACGGTATGCGTGCAAATGGGTGAAGACGGAAGGTCTGATGGTGGAACAAAAGGCCGGACGGGCGCTCTATAACGGGCTTTATGGGGCCTCGAATGTTTCTCAAGGCGAATTGCCACCTGGTGCTCCCCCGATCAAGACCGTCGCAGGGATTAACGTCATTTCGCTCGCGGGCAAGGTATTGGCCCTTCATGAACTCGGGAATCATTACTGGGAGCTTGATCCCGACACGCTGGAAACGAAGGGAACCTTCGATTTTGGGGGGCGCTTTGGAGACAGGCTTCTCACTGGTCACCCGCACGTCGATCTGTCGACCGGAGAGACGCTTTTCATTGCGCAGGACGTTAGGGCCGGGACGTTGACGTGCTTTGCAGTAGATCAGGCCGGAGCAGTGCAGAACGAACACTCCGTAAAAATGGATAGTCGCGCGTGGATCCACGATTTTATCTTCAGCGACGATTGGTTCATTTTCTTTTTGAGCCCGCTTATCAATAACGTTGCTGAAGAGGGCGTGGTGGCGCAGGGTAAAGGCGTCCTGTCTCTCGATACATCGGCTGGCACCCGGATATTTCTGGTTAATCGTCGCGATGGTTCGACGATCACCATCAGGCAGGAAAAAGACTTTCAGATTACGCACTTCCTGAATGCCTACCAGGAGGGTGATGAAATCGTCGTCGATGCATGCATTTCGGACCTCCTTGAGACAGCCAGTGTGCCTCCGATCGGAGAGGTGTTTCCGTTTCCCTTTCCGCATGTGACAGCCCCGGTGTTTGGTTTTCCTCGAATGGTACGTACGATCATCGATACCCGTAACCGGCGTTCGGCCCAGATGGCATTCGAGGGGGTGGAGGGCGAGTTCCTCCGGTTGAATGAGGCGGTCTCGGGCAAGAAGCATCGATTCGGATATCTCGCGGCTGTCGATCCTGAAAGGAGCGGGCAAGGATTCAATTGCCTGGCGAAGTTCGACTTTGCAACAGGCAATATGCAACTGCAGGGAATTGAAGATAGTTATAGCATGATCCCCGGGGAGCCGATTTTTGTACCGGATCCTTCGCCGGATAGCGAAGACCACGGATGGCTGCTCTCGGTCTGGTGGAATCCTACGCGAAATTCGTCGGAACTGATTATTCTCGATGCGAGGGAGTTTGACGGGGAACCCGTCGCAAGGATTCGGATCAGTAATCGTATTCCGCTCGCATTCCATGGCAACTGGATTCCCCGTTCGCGGATCGGGGCCGCCTAGCGCATTGGCCCTCGTGTCCGCATCGTTGCCCAGCAGCGGTGCGGGGTGAGCGCCGTTAGCGGCGCTTGATTGTGTTGCCCGGATCAGTCAGAAAGTTACGGCGATACTCGGATGCCGTCAGCCCCATTTCCTCCCTGAACGCGCGTGAAAAGTGAGGCGAGCTGCTAAAGCCCCAGCGGAAGGCTATCGTGGTCACGCTGAGCGTGGCGTTCGCTCCGGAACGAAGGTCTTCCGAACACCTTTGAATCCGGCGCTTCCAGATATACTCGCCCACGGTCTGGCTACCCGCCCGCTTGAACAGGCGATGAACCTGACGAATTGACATTCCAAGAGCGCTCGCGATGGAGGGCGGACTGAGTTCCGGGTCTGAGAGATGTTCTTCGATGAATTGCATGACCGCACGACGTTGTGTCTCCAGTGGTTGTGCGGGCCACGGGCAATGGATACGAAAAGCGTCAGAAAACAGGTTTCTGAGAAGGTCGACCGACGATATCGCGATATTCGAATCGACGTTCTCCAACTCTCTGAAGAGCGAGACGACAAGGTCGGAAAACATCCGTGCCGAACCCAATGTTCCAGGAGGCTCAAAGGTCGGATAGATCGGATAGATGAGTGGCAGCCTCGGTGGCTGCGCTGGGATCAAACCCGGGACGTTCACGAAGATCAGCTCCATGCAGTGTTGGCTGCTGATAGTGAACGGGCTCCGGGCATCAAAGACCGTCCATTCTCCCGGCAATAGACGAATTTGCCTGATGCCGTCTCCGAGAAGGCTGTCGCCGTGCGTCTGCAATGCGACGAAGAGCGGAGCAATATCTGACCCTAATCTGGGTTGTCCCCTGTATACGGAGGGCGTCGCCGCGACGCGCGCAAACCGTGCTGTTCCCACGGCGCCGCAGGTGATCGATCCGCCGAACGGTGTCGTGCCGATGGGCTCGAATTCGCACGACTGACGATTTTTTTCGGGCGGGCTGCCTGCGACCAGATCGCTGATTAAATCTGGCCACGCGTGCCTTTCGCAGGAAGATGTGACGTGCAGAACCTGATGTCTCAGTTGCGTACCGATTTTGCTCTCCTACGGATTCAGTAGTCGCATCAATTCACGGAACATTGTTGTGAACTTCCTCGGATTCTCGATAAATTTGCGTGGCCACGGCAGACGTGTTTTCCCTTATGCCCGTTGTATCTGCAGTATTCGCGCGTGAGCTGGCAGCGGGCCGGCTGGTTCCCCCGTGGGCCAGGGAATCCAAATCGGGCCACTGCCGTCTGAGTGCTTTCTCTCGTCAGACTCACTGGAAGTCGGTGTGGTGAAACGTTCAGTTAAAACGCTCGCCCGACTACGTGCAGCTATACGTTTCAGAGCTGATCCAGGAGCCATCAGATAATGCCGGCCCCCTACACGCCGGATAGTGAATCCGCACAGATTCAATTGTCGTTATCAGATATCGGTAAGTCACGGGCAGGCAAGATTCGCTGCTCAGGGGCTTCTAGACTAACGGTGTTGAAAAGCCTCGCGTCGCAAATGCGTCGGAGATACAGACATAACGTAGCGGAATTTGCGTGCGTGCCACCGGATAGTTTTGCGCGGGAGCAAGGCCCTGCGTTCACAGGAGAGCGATGTTGCCGATGCAGCGATGGCAAGTCGTCCCTGACGCAGAGTGTCGGAGCATTGTCTCCCCGGGCGCCGCGATGAACAGGTCTGTGCACTTACCACAAGAAAGAATCAAATAACGGAGGCAAAGATGGCCTATAAGTGGATTGCCAAGCGAATCGAGTCCCTCGACGAAGAGCGGGACTGTGACGAAATCTGGAAGTTGATGACCGCGTACCGGGCCAACGATTTCGTGATGAACCTCATCTACGCGGTTACGTTTCCGCACTTCATCATCAGTGAGTTTGGGGCGAAGGTGCTTCTCGACGGCGGCAAGGGAAAAATCGTCCGCGCGCCGGATCGACGCGCGGATGACACGTCATGGAAAATGCAGACGTGGTGGCATTATGGCTCGGCGCACGACGAGACGAAGCGAAACGTCGACTCGATCAATCGTATCCACGCGTTCTATGCGAAGAAGTACCCGGACGAGGGCCCGGACACATTCGCGGACGACGACATCTACATGTATACGTTGTGTTACGAGGCTGCAGGCATGCACCGCTTGATGAGGCGGGTCGGGTTACGTGGCTTCTCGGAAAAGGAAAAGCGCGTTGCAGTCAGGTTCTGGACAAAGATGACTGGCCTCTTTCTCAATGTAAAGAGCGGCAGGCCGATTGGTGGCTTCCCTGAGACGTTCGAAGGCGTAATGGCTTTCATGGACCAATATGAGGGGCGCGACGTCGATGGTGAGCATCCTCTCGGCGTCGAAGCGACTGCGCACATAATCGAGCAGTTTGCGAATCGCTATTTCCCGCGGTCCTTGCGATGGTTCGGGCGTCTGTGGGTCATCAGTCTGCTTCCGGCATGGATGCTCGGTCCATACAAGATCAGGCAGCCTCATCCGTTCGTATTGAAAGCATTTCGCCTGGGAACTGCGGCTTTCTTCTGGATAGGCGATCGACTCGCCCCAGATCCCGCCAATACGTTCATTGAGCGGCGAGACGCCCGGCTGGCTATCTGCGTGGCAGCGGCTACGCCACCGATAAAGCCCAGGCATGAGCAGTCTTCTGGGAGCGGATGCCCGTTTCATGGCCGTGCGGCGCATAAGGAAGAATATATCGGCACAGACAGTGAGGGCGAGGACAGACACTAGCGATCTTTGTACCCGTGCGGTGGCCATTATCGGGGCCACCCGGACTTACTTCCTGACGCAGCGCGGGCCGTACCAACAGTCGGAGCATTCGTATTAGGCTCCTTCTTTTTTTGCGCCGCATTTGCCGCTATTGTGTGAAAACCAGTCCTTTGGGTAGAGGAAGGCAAGGGGATCCGGGATAAACCGCAGGCGGCGTGGGCGGCGGAAGGATGAACGTTGAGAACTAAACGCAGCCGCCGCGGACCTTGGTATTTGGACAGGCGACATTTTGTTGCGACCACGCGGGATACGCAGAACATGGCGTTGTGCATCCCAGCGAGTCTCTGTTCCCGACGTATCGGTATGCGGTTCGGTCGGAGGACAGTGAATAGATTCAGATCGGCCTACGCCACCAACGGCGGGTATCATTTTGCCAGCCCCGGGGGCACCCTGGGAGTTATTCGCCTGTGTGCAATCTTCGAGACTGGCTCGCCAAAGCGGTGTTCATGCATGCGCTTTCAAATATCATCGGACTTATATATATCCGCCGCCACGTTTAGTGTCGGATTTCGACCGCCGTTCACAATTGGTTGGGCGCGTGGGGATGTCGCTGCGCAACCGTGTGATGTGGGTGGTCTGGGGCAGATACGCCGGGGTAGCGTCTTACGCGGACTCTCGTCGCACTTTGGGCAAAAAACTGGCATATGCATCAGGCATGGTAGAACCTTCGAGAGGTAAGGTCGCTCGCAGCAATGCCGCGAGCGACCCGACCGCACCCTACGTTTTTTCTAGAAGATGTGAATCCAGCGCAAATTCACGACCGCGCTGTTTCTAAACCGATTTCTAACGAGCGTTTCTGTGTAGGTGTTGAGCCAGAATTTATCTCCCTTCGACAGGTCGTAGTAGACCCCTGGCCCGATACCAAGCACCTGTTCCCGCGAGCCCGCGATCGCGGAACCATTGACGCGGTTGTCTGTGATCTGGCGCAGGTAGTATCCGTTAATACCCATGCGCAGCTTGTCCGTCACTTTGTAGGAGGCGGCAAAGTTCGTATAGAAAACCTGGCCAGCCTGAGTGTCTTCGATACCTGGGTCAAGCGGTGTGCTGCTGGCTGGTGAACCGTTTTTGAAACTGTACTGGTAGTGCGGACGCAAGCTGATCTCAAAGTCTGGGCCCAGGAGAAATGTGAACGATCCAGTGATACCGATGCCCCAGAAGTGATTTCCCGGATTTATGTCTGTTGTCCGGTCATACTTGCCCGTCGGCAACATCCCATACACTTCGGCGCGACTAACAAAGACTGGATGCCCGTCAACTATCACTGGATCCCATTGAAGGAGCGCGCCCAGGTTCATGTCACCGAGGCCTGCATGTCCACTTGTTGGCATGACTCCGGGATACGGAGGCGGTGGACTGAACGACGAATTCAGATTCACTAACGGCACGATCACGTCAATCCCGGGATGACCGCCAAGAATTGTTGTTGCAGTGGGTAATTCGTAGAGAACCTGTTCCACCAACGTGGTGACGTTCAACTGCGGATCGTTGAAGAGGGGAGAATTGGAGCCGTTGTTGGTTTTATAGGCGTTGGCATGTGCGAACGTCAGATAGCTCTGCACAGCGAGATCACCGGGGTTCCCACCGAATCCGTCCAGGAATGACGTATTGCCGAGATCGAGGCCATTCGGTAGCGTCACCGTTGGTGGTACGGCCTGAGCGTTAAGCGCGGCGCAGGCCGCGAGGCCAATAGTTATCTTCGACGCTGCGCTCTTCCAACGTCCGCGTGTGCATTTCATCGCCGTCTCCTTGTCTTTTATGATGGTTTTGCTCGAGTGGCTCTTTCACTTGATGAGCTGTTCTGGCACGCAGTTTAGGAAGTCGGATTGGATGCGTCTTGTCTGCCAGTGACGCGTTGATGTCTGAGAGTGCCTTCTGGCAAATTCGGTTTCATTGCCGCACGGTAGAGCCGCGCCACCGAGCGATTGGTCAAACACGAATTGTCAACCCTGGGTTGCAGTTTCTACGATTCATTCGATAAGCACTACGACTGATCAACGTCGTATGAGACCTCTCGCATGGAACGCTTGAAAGGTATAAACGGGCTCGCGGCGTCGGCGCTGGGGATATCTCGTGAGATGGACGGACGAAGCACTGGATATGCGGCGTGTACAGGAGCGGGCCATTCCGAATCCATCTATTGAAGACGGTTCCGAATCTGGTGTTCAGTAAGCGGCTCACGACGCTTGCAATTACCCACTTCGATTCAGGGCGAGTTCATATCCCAATTGAATGTCGGTGAGGCGCCGCATGCCGCGCCACATAACGGTATTGCCTGGAGGCGCATCGCTGGCTCGTGCCAGATAACCACCAAGCCGGGCGACTTTGATCAGGTTGCGCAAGAGAGGCGGAGCCTGTGCTGCAAGCGGTAAGTCCGGGACTACGCGCTCAAGCAATTCGATTTCGGTTGATGTGAAGACCGCTTCGGGTGGAGCTTGCGGTGCGCACCGGCTGATCATGGTGAGCCAGAATATGCGCCAGCTCAGAATGCAAAATACGGAGATCAGGTTCGCAAGCCGATCGGCTGTGCGCAGCTTTGAGTCCTCGGCCTTGCATCCAGACTTGAGAATCTTGTGGAACGTTTCGATCTTCCAGCGCATGGCGTACCAGTCCAGCTTCTCGATTGCCTCGGCACGCGATCGGACCGGGAGGTTGGTCAGCAGCTTCCATTCGATGCCGGGGCGCCCGGGCGGCGCATCGCGCTCATACGCGTGAATCACCGTGAGTTGCAGTGCTGGATAACGGTTCTGCTTGCCGATGGGCGGTAACACCGTCATTCGCTGGTAGCGAAGCTCAAGGGTCACGGTCATCGGATGCCCCTTCGCATCGCGAATCTCAACTCGGTGCAGTCCTTTGACCTTAACCTGTTCCATCTCATCTGCGATGGTGTGCTGACCATCGCCCGCGAGCCGGTCGACGCAGGTTCGAACGAGAAAGTATGTGCACAGATCGTGCGCCGTGCAAAACAGTTCGTAAATGTCGCTTTCCCGATCGCCAACGTGAATGCAACGCACTGGATCGCCGAGCAGCGCCGTTGACTGGCGCATGTTCTCCAGCCAGCGGTAGCTCTCCTTTGCGTATTTCGGCGAACGTGATCGCGCATTCCGACGGATCGTGATCACGGATTCCGAATGATCGTGATCACCCGTTTCGGTTGATCGTGATCGCTGATCACAGGTTTCCGAAACACGTGATCACCATGCCGGAATGGGCGATCACGGGACCGAAACGGGTGATCACGTAACCGGAACGTAATCCGGGTTTGAGTCTGGCGGTGGCGTTGCGCATGTATTCACCGGCGGCGTTAGCCTGCTCCCTTTTTTGCGGGAGAAGCGCTGATGCCGACACCTCGGATGAGCATGCGCAAATTGAAGGAAGTCCTGCGACTGAAGTGGGCGTGTGGCCTGACGCATCGCCAGATCAGCCGGGCCATCGGCATCAGCGTCGGAGCCGTGTCGAAGTTCGCTGCCCAGGCCAGCCAGGCGGGACTCGACTGGGCCGCAGCCCAAGCGCTGTCCGACGATGAACTGGCGGCGCGCTTGAGGCCTGCGGCAACCGATGCCACGGCAACGACATCCCGGCGCATCGAGCCCGACTACGCGGCATTGCATCGCGAGCTGCGCCGCAAGGGCGTGACGCTGCAACTGCTGTGGGAAGAATACGCTGAAGCGAACCCCGGCCGGCGGACTTACCGCTACACGCAGTTCTGCCAGAAGTACAAGGACTGGGCGAAGTCGATCAAGCGTTCGATGCGCCAGCAGCACCGCGCCGGCGAGAAGCTGTTCGCCGACTTCGCGGGCCCCACCGTGCCGATCCTCGCACGCGATGGCGGCGTCGAGTTCGAGGCGCATGTGTTCGTGGCCGTCCTCGGTGCATCGAACTACACGTTCGCGTGCGCGACGCGCACCGAGACGATGGCGGACTGGATCGGCAGTCTGTGCGACGCGCTGGAGTTCATCGGCGGCGTGCCCGAGCTGCTCGTGCCCGATTTTGTTGCCGGCAACAAAATCGATGTTCTGTGCCCGTGGCCGTTATGTGGCGAAACACGGGGACTGCCTAGTCTTGAAGCGGTGGACCGCGAATGTGTGAACACATAACGGGCTACAGCGAATTGAGCCATTCGAGAAGGGTTTTATCGTCCCTCCAGGCGATGCGAGTGCGGGATGCCGCCGAAACTCCAGAACTCACCTCGCAAGCACCCAATGCTTCGGTCTTGGCCCGTAGCGTCAGCTCGGCATAGCGGTTTGTGGTATCTAGTCGGTCTTGCAGAATGGCGTGAAGCCAGACGCGGCGTGGCAACAGAGGTGAATAAAGGGTTGCGGAACTCCCAGATTCAATATGGAATTGGCATATCTTCTGGGAGTGAGAACCGCCGATGAGTACGCCGGATTTCTTCCGCAGCCGCCTGGATGCGATGATCGATTTGCGTCACCCGCTGGCCGTACTGGCTGACCGGATGCCATGGACATCGATTGAAGCGACGTTGACCCCGATCTTTGAGGGGCGCGCTCGCGAAGGCCGGGTGAGCGAGGAGGCCGATCTGTTCGGCATCGCGCCTAAGCTGGCGGGTGCTGGCATTAGCGCTGCCGGGCGTCCGCGCCTGTCGATCCGGCTGATGGCCGGACTGCTCTACCTGAAGCACGCGTACAACGAGAGTGATGAATCGGTTTGCGAGCGCTGGGCACAAGATGTGTACTTCCAGTTCTTTTGCGGCGAGGACTATTTCCAGCCGCGCCTGCCTTGCGATCCGACCAATCTGGTGCGCTTTCGGCAGGCACTGGGTGAAGCCGGTGTCGAAGAGATGCTCGCGACGACAATCGCAGCGGCCGTGCAGATGAAAGCGGTGAGGCCGTCCGAGTTCGAGCGTGTCATCGTCGATACTACGGTCCAAGAGAAAGCGATCGCCTATCCAACTGACAGCCGTTTGCTGGAGGTCGCACGAGCCAAACTCGCACGGCTCGCACAACGTGCAGGGTTGGCGTTGAAGCAAACCTACGAGCGTGAAGGCAAGCGGCTGCGTCGCCGCGCAGGCGGCTATGCACATGCGAAGCAGTTCAAGCGCCTGCGTCGTGTACTCAAGCGTCAGCGCACTGTCTTGGGACGGTTGCTGCGCGATATCGAACGCAAGCTGTCTGGAGCATCGGACGAACGGCAGGCACAACTGCGCGTGTGGCTCGAGCGGGCGTGGCGCATCTGCCGCCAACGTCCAAAGGACAAGAACAAACTCTACGCACTGCATGCGCCTGAAGTTGAATGCATCGGGAAAGGAAAGGCGCGCCAGCCCTACGAGTTCGGCGTCAAGGTGAGCCTTGCGATCACGGAGAAACAAGGGTTGATCGTCGGTGCGCGGGCGTTCCCCGGCAACCCCTATGACGGCCATACGCTGGCCGAGCAACTCGAACAGAGCTCCATTCTGTTGCAGGACCTGCCCGGTACACCGCAGCCGAAGACCGTATTGGTCGATCTCGGGTTTCGCGGTGTCGACCCGGAGGTATCATCAGTACACCTGATTCATCGCGGAAAACACAAGACACTGACCAGCACGCAGCGCCGCTGGCTCAAGCGACGGCAGGCGATTGAACCGATCATCGGCCATATAAAGCACGACCACGGTATGCGTCGTTGCTGGCTCTTAAGAAACATATTTCATGTGACTGATTAGGAAGGGGTTTTTCAGACGGGTTGCGGTTGTTCTGTGGCGACGAGCTTCATGCCGAGCTTCTGGGCGCGCTGGGATAACTGCCGAAGAACACGTTCGCGGTAGCGCTCTTCGTAGTAGTCCTGTCCTTGATCGGTGTATTCCTCGCCCTTGGTGAGCATCGCGTGGATGAGCCGCGCGAGCTTGTGGGCAACAGCGGTAATGGCCTTCGGTTTGTCCATACGTGAACACATCCGCCTGAAGTAGGCGCCCAGTGCCGACTGGCTGGTGCGTAAGGCCGTAGCGGCCAGACGAAGGGCCTGGGCCGCGCGGTTAGCGCAGCGTCCGGTCTTGCCACTCATCACTTTGCCTCCGGTTATGCGGGTGCCCGGGCATAGACCAAGCCAGCTCGCGAAGTGGGCCGCCGAGGGAAAGCGTGACATGTCGGCGCCAATCTCCGAGATGACAGCCAGCGCCGTCGTGACATCAATGCCATCAATGCGCGTGAGGTCCACGCCGCACATCCTGAACAACTGCGAGCGCAGGTCAAACTTCGGCGCGTTGCGTGTGCGGCCGCGCCGCTTGCCCTTGGCAGGTTCACCCTCACAAGTTTGCAGCCGCTGCAACTGTTGCTCTATCTCGCGGTCGCACTCGGCCAGTTGCGTACCGATGAAGTCAAACGCGTGTACCGCCTGCCTGAGCGCGAACAGGTGCTCGGCACGCCAGGTGCCTTGCAGGCTCTTCGCTATCTCGTCGACACTGGCGCGGATACGCGCATCCTTCATGCCCGCGAGCGCATGGCCATCGCGCTCGCCAGCCACAATGGCGCGCAAGATCTTCTGGCCCGTCACACCGACTACGTCGGAGATGACGTTGGCGAGCTGCACGTTCATCTGGGTCAGCGCCTTCTGCATATGCTGGACATGGCGCGCCTGGCTGCGCAACAGCATCCCGCGCTGACGCCACAGCGAGCGCAGCACACACACCTGGTCGGCGGGGCGAAATGCCCCGCGCAGCAAACCGTACGTCATGAGCTGCTGGATCCATTGGCAATCCAGCACATCGGACTTGCGCCCCGAGACGTTCCTGACGTGACGGGCATTGATCAGCATAACAGTGAAGCCACGCGACTCCAGCAATTCGAACACGGGGATCCAGTACACGCCCGTCGATTCCATCGCGATGGTGTCGATCCCGCAGGCCTTGAGCCAGTCGGCCATGGCGTTCAGGTCTGCCGTGAAACTGGCAAATTCGCGCACCGGCTCATCGTCCCGATCCGGCGGCACAGCCACAAAGTGGGACGCGTTGCCAATGTCGATGCCGGCGGCATTGGGATGGGTGATCGACAGCGCTGCCGCCCGGGACTTGCTGGGCTTAAGGCTGGGTGCTGGACTGCGTTGGGCCACGGCTTGCTCCATCTTCAGTTGCGGGAAATGGCGCTGCATCGGGTACGTCGTTAGCTCACTCTCTTAAACGGGATATCAGCGCAGCGGCTTACGCCGTCACGCCGATTCACCAATATCGATGACGTCACCCAGGACCACGCTCAAAGACGGGCATTACGCACCATTGCCTCACCGGTCTTCTGCAGCGCCGCATTCCACTTTGCCACACCGAAGCCCCCTTTGTTTCTTCGGCGCGATTTGCGGCAGCAAGCCGATTATTTCGCTCAAAGGGCAAACCGGCGATGCGCTGCACGCCGTGCTGTGCGCCACGGGCTACAACCTGCGCTGGCTGTTGCGGGCGATTGTTCGCTTGGGTCTGGGGCCCATCTTTTTTATCCTCGCCTGGCTGCATTGGATCGTCAATGTCCCGTTGCATCCGCCGCTTGCGCACCGGGCGCTTCCGGCGGCCTAACCTTCCCGCTCCCACAAAATGCCCAATCGGCGTCGCGCGTCAAGCAAACTGAATTTTGCAGGGCCGACTATCTAGACTGACGTGTCCAAGCCAACCGCGAATGACATTGACCTCAACACCGGATTCGAGCAGGTGGACCGCCGCGGTGTGCCGAAACAGGTGCGGAGTTACTCGTCGAGGCTGCGGGCTTCCTGTGTCCCACGTTGCGCCATGTCGTCGAACAATCTTGTAGATGCCGAAGCGCGTCAGGGGACGGTTTTGTACCGCGCAGAAAACATAGCCGTTTGGCAATGTGTGCTGCTCCGCAAGCAGTTGTTGAAGTTGCTTCACTGTCTCTTCCCAGAGTGGGCAGACGCGCCACTTATCGCCTTTGCCGTGCAAGTGGACCTTGGCTGGCGCGACGAAATCGAGATGCTCCATCCGAAGATCGGCGACCTCTTGCACCCGGTGTGAACTTTCGTCGTTAAGGAGCCAAACCGTTTCCGGCATAAAGGCGCCAGGGACTTTTCGGCGTTTAGGCGCCACAAGTTTTTCGGCATATAGGCGCCAGTAGATTTTCGCCGTAAAGGCGCCACTGGCGTCTGAGTCGGGCGCTCGAACTTCGCCAACCGCTACCCTCCCGGCACGCATTTGCTCGGGAGGATGGCTTGAAGAGGAAGTTCGAGATGTACCAATATCGACAGGTTCTGGTGCGAATGCGCCAGGGTGACTCCGACCGGGATATCGACAGGTCGAAGATCATGGGCCGTAAGAAGCTGGCAGCCGTGCGGGAGATCGCAACCGAACGCGGGTGGCTTTCTCCGGGCAACGCTCTGCCGGATGACGCGCAGCTCGCTACAGCGTTTAGTCGCAAGGAGTTCCTGCCAGCGAGCTGTATCTCGTCGGCCGAACCGTGGCGCGAACAGATTGCCCAGTGGCACGACGCAGGCGTCCCCGGCACGACGATTCACAGCGCGCTGGTGCGCAACCACGGCTACGAGGGAAGCTACTCATCCGTATACAGGCTGCTTCAGCAGTTGAAGGCGGAGCTCACGCCGGATGTACCGATGCGGCTGGAGTTCAAACCTGCCGAGAATCACAAGCTTGTGATTACTCGGCGGGCAGGAAGTCGCCGGTCAAACTGGGCGGGCTCATGCTGACGCAATGCCCGCACGAACCGCTTGACACTGTCGTAGCCGGCTGCGAAGCCAAACCGGTCCACCAGATCCTGGTAGATGGCCATGGCGTTGCGCCGCAATCGCAACTGGGCCTCGATGAATTCCCGGTGTGGCTCGCAAGCCGATACCTGGCTGCTTGCCGGTAGGCAGGGTGGAGGAATTTGCAACTCGGTGCCGGTGGGCACCGTGGGGGAATTTGCCTGCGCCGCGGCGAATTGCTCCTGGTACTTACGGATCGTCTTCCGGTCAACGCCCGTAATCCGGGCGATCTCCCGTTGACGTTTGCCCGCGGCGACGAGCGTGGCGATGGTTGTTTGCAGATGCGGCTTCAAGACATTCTATATGAACGCGCCCCTGCTTGAACAAGCCCTCGTAGTCTCTGACATAACAGGATCGGTTGCAGCTCTATATCCGGGCTTATTGCAGCTACCAGGCTGCGGCCCCCTATGAAATCCGCTGACCCGCGCCTCATTCACTCCACGAGCTCAAGGCTCTTCACGTCTTTCAGGCTTGGCGGGCCACGGTCCTACCTGTTTGTCATCACCTACGATTGCCTGTGCAACCTTCGAAGCTCGTATTGCGTCAACTCCAAGCTCTGCTGTATGACGATAGTGCCTTACATTGGTCTTGCGCTCAGATAGTGCTTTTGGTACGGCCTGTTATGGGCTAATAGCGCCCAGATCGTACGCGCCATCTTGTTCGCCAGCGCGACAGTTACAACGTTCGGTGGTCGGCGTTTGCAGAGCTGATTAATCCACGGTCCCGGTTCCTTTGCATGGGTCAGTACACTGCGCGCGCCGTGAATCAGCAATTTGCGCAGATAAGCGTCCCCCATCTTGCTGATGCCGTGCAAATGGACCTTCCCACCCGAACCGGTTTGCCTGGGCACGAGACCTGCCCACGCGGCAAATTCGCGTCCGGATCGAAACGCTTTGGGATCGCCAATCATCGCGACCGCCGCCGTTGCCGTTAGCAGGCCGACGCCAGGAATCTCGCTGATCGCCTTCACCGCCGGGTCGTCCTTCTTCCACTCGCGCATGCGCCGTTCGATTCTGGCTATCTGCTCGTCGAGTGCCACCAGTCCATTCCACTGTTCCCGCATCGTATCAATGAGCACACTCGGCAGTCGTTCTGCCACCCGGGCGAGCACTTCGGGAATCGCCTTATCTAGCGCGGTACGTCCAATGGCCATCACCTCGCCATATTCGGCCAACAGGCCACGCAATGCGTTGATCTGCATCGTGCGAAACTTGACAAGCTGTTCGCGCATCCGGTGCAGTGCCAGCATAGCCTGCTGCATTTCTGATTTGATCGCTACCGGTTTGCTCGGCTGCTGCACCGCCAGCCAGATCGCCCGGGCATCTGCAGCATCGTTTTTACTGCGAATGTTGAACGCCTTAACAAACTCCGGAGGCATCAGCTTTACCTGATGACCCATCTTCGTGAGCCGACGGGCCCAGTGATGCGCGCCGCCACACGCTTCCATCCCGATAAGACAAGGAGTGAACCGCCCCGGATTTTGTAGAGGCTCCAACTCTTGAGAGTGATTCATCGGGTTTTGCCCGACCCCGAAGGATGAAGCGCACGACTGCTGGCATGCGGATCTGGGAAGGGATACGATTAGAAGGCAGCGGTGGTCGAGGTCGGCCCATTATCTGGTGCACTGAGCCCGTTTGAGAGTTGGACCCGCAACCCTGCGAGCACCCCGAATTGTGACCGAGGGCATATGTCGCCCTGCCGGAGCACGCTTACCAGAATCCGATAACGAGGGTTGTCGCCGCTGCCATTCTCTATCTTGCAGGAGGGCAGCATGCAGGTACTCTATCCGCGCTGTGCCGGGCTGGACATACATAAGGACATCATCGTCGCCTGCGTCCGTTGTGTGTCCACGCCAGAGCACCGTGAAGTGCAGAGCTTTTGCAGTACCACTAAGGGGTTGCTGGCGCTGTCGGACTGGCTGGCCGTCCATGGCTGTTCCCACGTGGCCATGGAAGCCACCGGCGTTTACTGGAAACCAGTGTGGCACGTTCTCGAGGGCGCCTTCGAACTCGTTCTAGGCAACGCTGCGCATATCCGGAACGTGCCTGGCCGTAAAACCGATGTGAACGACGCGACGTGGATCGCAGACCTACTCGCACACGGGCTGATCCGCTCCAGCTTCGTCCCGCCGGCGGCGATCCAAGAGTTACGTGATCTGACACGCACACGCAAACAACTGACGCGCGAGATCGCTCAGCATTGTCTACGTGTCCAGAAGGTGCTCGAGGATGCCAATCTCAAACTGGGCAGTGTCCTTTCTGACGTACTTGGCGGTAGCGGGCGCGCGATTCTGAAGGCCATCATCTCGGGCGAGAATGATCCGGTGCTGCTCGCGGCACTGGCGCAAGGTCACGCGCGCAAGAAGACGAGTGAACTACGCGAGGCACTGTGCGGGCGCATAACCTCCCATCACCGTACAATGCTCGCGCTCCATTTGCAGCTCATCGATGCCCTTGAGCACGCGCTGACTGAACTGGATGCCGCAGTGGGACTCGCTCTGACGCCAATCCGCCAGCATGTTCAACTGCTAAGAACCATTCCCGGCGTCGGTGACCTGACCGCTCGGGTCCTGGTGGCCGAGATTGGGGTCGACATGACGCGCTTTCCCGATTCCGCTCACCTCATATCGTGGGCCGGACTCTGTCCCCGCAATGATGAGAGCGCCGGTAAGCGCCGCAGTACGCGCGTCCGCAAGAGCGGCACATGGCTCAAGACGGCACTCGTGACTGCCGCATGGGCTGCAGTACGTACGAAGAACAGCTACCTGTTCGCCCAGTTCGCTCGCATCAAGGCGCGGCGCGGTTCAAAGAAGGCAATCATCGCAGTGGCTGCGTCGATGCTCACCGCAGCGTGGCATATGCTTCGCAATGGCGTGGAATATGCAGATCTCGGCGCAGACTATTTCACCCGACACGACATGCAGAGCACCGTTAAGCGGTTGCTAAAACGCCTCACGGATCTTGGATATCCGGTGCAGCCAGCTTCTCCGTTATAAGGGCTTCTTACCAGAATGGAGCCATGAACAAGAAGGTAACCAAGTTTTCCCCGGAAGTCCGGGAGCGCGCAGTGCGTCTGGTGCGCGAGCAGCGTAGCGAACATCCATCGATGTGGGCGGCGGTCGAATCGATAGCGCCGATGATCGGCTGCACACCGCAGACACTGCATGAGTGGGTCAAGCGCGACCAGGTCGACCACGGTGAGCGCGATGGCGTGACCACAGACGAGCGCGAGCGCCTCAAGGCCCTGGAGCACGAAGTCAACGAGTTGCGTCGTGCCAACGAGATTCTCAAGGTCGCGAGCGCGTTTTTCGCCCAGGCGGAGCTCGACCGCCGTTTCAAGTCCTACACCAGTATTGACGATTGCTCCAGAAACTGCGCGTTTCTGGAACAAGCTGGCGTTCAGATTGTGAGGTCTTTATATGCTCGCCATTCCCGGGGGCTTACACCAAACCGCTTCGAAAAAATGCGGCTGAAATGCGCTGGATCCTTGAAGCCGCATTGATATGCAACGCTCGCGATCTGATAACGGCCGTATCGGGGATCACGCAGCCGTTCGGCGCTCATGTCGAGGCGCTTGCGTTGGAGAATCTTGGAGAACCGATCTCCATGCTGGGCGAGCACCCGATAGAGATAGCGCTCGGAAATCCGTAGAGCCCGCGCACACTCCGCAGGGGCCAGCGTCGCATCGTACAGGTGCGCGTCGATGTAGTCGTGAATTTGCCGCCAGCGTACGCCTTCGGGACGGGGCGCCGCCCCGGTCGTACCCGCGTAGAACTGCAGGCAGGCCGCACCCAGCATCAGGACGAAGGATTGCTCGAGCGCGGCGACAGCGGCCAGTTGACAATCAGCCAGGCCGGTCTCCATCTGCAGAACAAGCTGATTAACGGCCAATGTGAGTGCGTGCGTCCTCGGGGCCAAAACCGGACTGCGTAGCGTTGCGGCAAAGTAGCCCTGCCAGCGCGATATAGGTACGCGAATCGCAATAAGGTGAACGCTTGAGCCGGAGAATTCGACGCTTGACGGCTCGTGCGCGTTTCGGAAGGTCACGTCACCGGTCCGAAATAGAAGCCGGTTACTTCCTTGTACCAGCTCTCCCGCCCCATCTTTCACGATATTGACCAATACCTCTTGCTCTTGACTTCGGGCTACATGCTCGGAGCGATGGACGACCTTGAGGGCCGGCATCCGAAGATCGGCGATGACACCGCCGCCAAGAAGACGCGCTGTGGTTGCGACACCTGGTCGCTGAGCGCGCCCCTCGATGGTGAGATCACCTGGTTGCATGATGTCGCTCAGGAGCGAGTTCCACTCGCCGTCGGCAGCAGGTACGCAAAAAACCTTTTGCGGCCACGAGGATACGGCGCTCGGTGCGCCATCTGCTACGTCGCGGTTCATTGGTAGTCAAAAAATTGGTTCGGCAACAAACAAGTCGAGCACCCGACAGGCTTCTATTATGCTTCCGGCGCCGCGGACAGTGCGCTACGGATTAAAAACTTAAACTGGAGTCTCTCTTGAACTCGTTACCGCTTACCACTGAGAACTTCAACCGCGAAGGGGGCTTTTCCGCTTCCACTCGTTCCTTGCTCGTGTTACGCGAGCAATTGATTATCGATCATCCTGTGAATTCACGCATTCGATCGGATACGGTCGCGTTGTTTGAATTCTTTGAGCTGTACGCGTATTTTGTCTACGATTTTGCAGCATACGTGAGCGCGCTATTCGCCAGCGTTTCCGATCTCGAATCCAAAAAGCATATTTACGATAATCTGCTCGACGAAATCGGCATTCAACCGTGTGGGACCGCGCGATGGGAGCGTCATCACGGTGAACTCTATCGCCGCTTTCTGGAATCCCTGCGGCGCACGCAATCCTATCGCGATGCGATCGACGTGAACCGCATGAACGAGCTTGATGCTCTGTCACGCGGCATCTCGCGACGCTTCTACGACGGACACCAACGTGTCCTGAGGGCAGGGGACGATTGCGTGGCGCTGGCAGCTTTTTCTTCCATCGAAGGCTGGGTCAGCCGGCAGTATGCAATCTGGCGTGACGTGCTCGGTCGCGCCGGAGAGGAGATGCGTTTCCTGGATATGCGGACGATCGATCTGCATTGCGAATGCGACGTCGAGCATAGTCGAGTGCTCGACGAAATTCTCACCCGTTTCGTTGGGGCAGGAGAAACGACGGTGTCCCTGCACGCTGTAAATTCGGGACTGTTGCGTGGCATCGAATTGTCCGTTGATTTGTTCGATGACATTCAACACGCGCTGAGTCAGCCAGCGCAGATGCGCTAAGAGGTGCGAGGTGTCAATCTGGAAGACGTTTGGATGTCTTGTTCCTTTTCAGTTGATGTTCGGGATGGTATACGCATGGGGTGGGATCGCACCGGTTGTTTATCGGGAAACCGGCTGGTCGATCGCGTCTCTCGACCTCATGTTTTCCCTGACGCCGCTAACCCTCTTTCCTGCCATTCTGGCCGGCGGGTGGCTCATCGGACATTACCCGCCCGAACGAGTGCTAATGGGGGCATGCGTCTGTTTTGCGGCAGGCACGCTCGCCGGGCTGAGCAGCGACTCGCCGTGGACCTTCTCTCTTTGTTACGCCTGTCTGGCATTGGGCGTGGGGGGCGGCCTATCCACGCCAGCAAGCATCCAGCTGGTGAATCGCGTCGCATCGCGTGCGCACGGTCGGTTCTCTGGTGCTCTGCTCGCCGTCTATTGTCTTTCGGCAACGATCAATGTTCCGCTTTTCCTGTGCCTCGCCCGGCACGAATCATGGCGCGTCGCGCTCGGCATCCTGGCCACGGCCTGGTGCATCCTGGGCGTTCTGGCACTCGTCGCGCTTCCGCGTTCTCCCCGGCAGACAAAGCTGGCGGCGAATGTCGAAGCCGTAGTAGTCAGCGACGCTGGCCTGGGCACGGTGACAGGGAATATTGTCCTGCTGTTCGCCTGTGTGCCTTTCGGTTCGGCGGCGTTCGCGGAAATCGGACGCCTCGCGAGTACGCACGGCTCAGAAACTTGGCTCGGCGTTGTCGGCACGGCAGCGATTTCCATCACAAACAGCATTGGACGGCTCGCTGGCGGTGCGCTCTCCGACTTTCTTTCCCCTGGTGCCACGTGGTGCGTTGTGCTGGGTTTCGCCATGAGCGGTTATTTGGCCATCGTTGCGGAAACGTCACTGGGAAGTCCCTCGCTGTTTATGCTGTTCGCCGCGCTGACGGGACTGGCGTTCGGATCGGTTGCCGGCAAGCTTCCAGCGCTGGCAGCGAGTACCGCTCCTACGCGACCTGCCAGAGCTTTCAGCATCTATTTCGGGGCTTTCGCATTAGCGAGCTTTGCCGGACCGCTCGTGAGCGCTACCATCGGTATATCCGCCACACTGACGCTGTTCGGATGTGCGACGGTAGCAGCTTTCACCGTGACCGTTGTCCGCACAGGTCTGTCGCGGAGGTCGGTGCCCGGACTGCGTCTTGGTTCTGGTGCCGATGACCACCCGGCATAGTGCGGAGCCAGCAAGTTTGGTCGAGTGCTCGCGATCGCCTTACTTGTGCCGAAATGCACGTGTACAGAGCATCATGACGCACGCCGTCGCTATTAGCGCCACGCTGAAGTCGCGCCATGACGCCGCGATATCTTCGTGCGCAACAAAAAGTCCAAAGACAGCGACGCCGAACGCGCCGGCAATCTGGCGTGAGAAGTTGACGACCGCAGAAATCATGCCGCCGCGCTCGGGTCCGATCGTCTGTAATGCCGTTGCGGTGATCATCGGCGTGATCAAACCGACACCTGACGAAATGAGCGTGAAGGCGGGCAGCATCAGCCAGTAAGCGTGCCGCATGGGCGGTAATGCGAGCAAGATGGTTCCTGGAATCAGGAGTCCGAAACCGAACAGAATCGAACGTCTAGGGCCTCCGTTTTGGCTCAACTTTCCGCTTACGATATTGGCGCCGATCAATGGCAGCGTGATGGGGATAAACGCAAGGCCGGCCTGTAGTGAGCTCATTCTGAGTGCATCACGGAAATAGAGGCTGGCGAAAAACACTACACCGAAATATAGAAAGTTGACGATCACGCCGACCACAAGTGCGCGTTGTAGCCCCCGATCGACAAACAGGCTCAGTGGTATGGCTGGATTATCGATGCGCCATTCAATGCTCACAAATAATGCAAGGCCGATGACGGTCGCAAGACCAAGCCCTGCAACGGCGAAATGCGAAAGTCTTGTGAAGTTAATGATGAGCATGAGCAGCGCCGTAGAAGCGACAAGAAGCAGCATTTGCCCACCCCAGTCGCTCATGCGCGCCGTAGACTTTGGAGGTACTTTGACATACCGCAGCGTCAATATGATACCAGCGAGACAAACCGGCAGATTGATGAGAAAGATGTACCGCCAACTAGCGAATGCCGTGATGAGTCCACCGATGATCGGACCACTCGTCAACGCAGCACCGCCGAATGACATCCAGACCGAGAGCAGCGTGAGCCGGAGCGCGTTGTGGCTGGAAAATGACCAGTTAATGACGGCCAGCGAATTCGGCACGATGATCGCGGCACCAATGCCCTGAACGAAGCGAGCGCCGAGCATGAAAGTGATGCTGGGTGCGCAGCCGCACGCAAGCGAGCCAACGAAGAACAGTGCATAACCTATGATGAGAAATCGCTTGCTTCCGTATCGATCACCGAGTACGCCAGACGAGAGCAGGAAGACAGAAAACGCGAGAGTGTAGGCGTTTACGATCCATTGAAGCATCGAAACATCTGCGTGGTAGTACGCTTGCATAGCCGGCAGGCTGAGATTGACGATCGACACGTCCAACTGGACGACGAAATACCCAATCGATGCCGCGGCCATGAGTAGTGCCGTTTTCCAGACGTGCACAGGTGGCGCTCTGTCTGCGATTGATTTGGCGAGAGTGGTGGATTCAAGCATGGGAATGGTAGGGTGCGGGGCTATTTGTGTGGGCGTTGCATGTCTGGCCAGAGGGCGAACGCCGGTAGTCGGCAGTTTGCCCCTGGCGGTTGCAGCAGGATCACCCGTGCACTATGCGCGGGCGTCCTTCGATGAAGTGGGCGTGATGGTCCTGAAGAGAGCGGACATTGACGGTCTTCATCAGCCAGCGTTCTTTCAGGGCTTTCTCGTCGCGAATGGTACCCACATCCTTATTGTGCAAGCAATCGTTGTTCGCCGAACCGATCAGATCGCCTGGCTGGATCAGAACGCGCTTCTTGAGGCGATGCAACACGTCGACGAGCCGAGCGACGGCGAGTTTTGCTGCCGGTGTTTGACCTTCCGTACGGTTTTCGAAGAAACGGAAGTCCGTCGGCGTCGCGCCACCGAGTATCGGGTGCATGTCGGCGTTGCCGAGTTGCACCGCGCTTTTGTACATCGTGAGATCGTCAAAGGGGGTATAGAACTCGGGGCGCCGCAACACTGCCTGCGTCTGCGAGTCGAGCTCGTTCAGCAGATCCTTGTTGCGGACAAACGAGGTATACACTTCGTTTTCAGTCGACGATCTCAATCCGAGAATGTTCACCCAATCCGGGCGAACGAAATGGTTGGCAAGATCCTTGTGGAAGAAGATCGGCTTGAGTGCCTTTTGCGATTGACTTGCCACCAGGTCACGCTTGGGGTGAATGTCCTGGAAGATATCGCCGTCGTTCACGTTCGCATAGCCGATCGGCTCCTGCCACATTAATTTCGCATATAGAAGAAGGAAGCCTTCGGCAACGTACGTGACCTTCCGGTTGCGCTTGTCGATGACCGGCTCGTCGAAATCTAGGAACGGTAGCGAAGTGTCAATCGGACAGTTGCGAAGAAATACATAAGGGTCTTCGAACATGTCCGCTTCGCGCTTGCTTTCACAAAAGTCCGTGAATGAATGTGGTACAGCACCTCGCTCGATAAGAGCATTGATATGTGCCTCGAATTCGCCGTATTTCATGTAGGGATTCGTTGTGATGGCACTCAGCGCGCTTGTCAGCGCAGCCCGGTCAGCGCTGGAAAACTGGTAGTCGATGGGTAGTTCGACCATGATTGTCCTCACTATGCTTGTGTTGGATACCGGATTAACCGAACGGCGTCGTGAACCCATGGCGACGAGACAGATTCGTCCCCGGCGCGCAGCAGGGTGCCGTGCCCAATTCTGTCGGGCACGGTTACTGGAGGCGGGGTTGGGTATTCCGGATCGCCGGGGTGACCGGTCACGTACTAGGGCAGATTGCGTCTAACAGCCAACTTCATGGGTGGCAAAGCTGGCCATGTTTCTGCTGCGATCGCTGGATCGGCGAGTGTCGAGAACGTTTTCTCGGGTTCAATGTGCGGCGGGGTTTGTCGCACATCAGTTTTCATCATATCCAGTTGGATTTAACGGACTTGGATCGCTGGGAACTGATTTCTTGACTGTCAGTGAACGGCGATGAGGCAACACTCAGGCATCCGACTGTGCCCATACCCGTGAGGTGCTCACGTCACTGGATCTGATGGGGGAACCGTTCGAGTGGACGGAGGGCGCACGCAGCTTGAGGACATCAAGCTGCGTGTCGGCCGCGGCCGCGACCGCGACCGGCATAAGCTTCGTCGTCGAGGAAAAACCGCCTTTCATCCAGAGCCTACGTCGCGTCCTGAACACCCAGGTATCCCTGTGCGTCACCTCGTGACGAAGCCCTGTTGAGCGCAAGGAAGTCTGGATTGAAGACGGGAATCGTGGGCGGGGCATGAAGCAATGTGTAGCGACGGCCACTCGCTATCTCTCGTGGTCGAAGCGGCCACAGTAATAAGCCGGTCAGGTCGAGAAGGTTATCCACAGCCGGCTGTGGCTAACATCTGTACATCATTTGGATTGACTGTGCACGGAATCTGAATAACGTGTCGTTTGTGCTGCGCGCTATAAAGTTATCCTTGGCTTATGTTCGATGTTCTAGAAGAATCCTCAGGCTTCTAAGTTTTACAGGGCTTTGATTCACAGGGACTATTGGCGGTTGTCCACACAATCGCGATAGCCTTGTTAACTGCTACTACGTTTACTGCCATGATATAAAAACTGTAAACAACAGCGTGACCATTCGGATTCGCACTGCACGATGCCCTTGGCGATCTGGTGTTTGGGCAGCATCGCGACTTGACCCGTCTGTTCGACAACTTTTTCCGCAGCGTCCACCCGCGCAGCTGCTTCGGGTCATCGTTCCGCCTGCTGAACAGGGGACGGAGCGAAGGCGATTGGGAGATTCGAGTCGTGGGCGAACTAGCCGAACCGGAGCAGAAGGGCATTGATGTGTCGTTCGACCACGACGGCGTTGTCACTTGCGGCGAATAGAACGGAACGTCGACGGACGCCGTCTGCAGCGCGCGTTGGCTGGGCCCGTTCCAGAGTCTGGTGCAAGTGGGCCCGGATGTCCGACCCGAGACGGCCACGGTCAGCTTCCACAATGGTCTGCTCATCGGACCGCAAGCTCAGGTTCTGAATAAATATAAAAGCGGGACTAACGATGTGGGAGGTCCCGCGCCAAGGATCCCGCTGTAAGTACTAGCGGGTCCGCGCGCTACGGATCATCGCCGCCAGGATATATCCGGCAATTCGCGGATTCTCCTTAATGCGCCGGGTGCTGTAGCCATACCAGTCATGACCGTATGGTACGTAGACCCGGACATTAAATCCCTGCGCAAGCAGAGTGTCACGCAGCGGTTCGCATACCCCTAGCAACATCTGGAATTCGAATCGCGAGCGCTCAATCCGCTCACGCTGCAGCCAGTTGATCAGCGTATCGATCAATTGTGCGTCGTGCGTTGCGATGCCCACGAATGATCCCGCCTGTATTGCTGTCGATACGTGCCGAACGAAGTGCGCATTGATCGCGGTCCGATCCCTCGATGCACCATCGACGAGGTGTTCGTTTGCCTCGGCGTAAATCCCCTTGCAAATGCGCATTCGGCTTTTGCGCGCACGCAGAGGAACGATGTCGCCGCTCGTGCGCGTCAAATATGCCTGCAGCGCGATTCCGACTGGATAACCGTCGGCTTCGAGTCTCAGGAACGCGTCGAGCGTTTTCTGGGTGCAACTGATGTCTTCCATGTCGATGCACGCGCTGATTCCGTGCGACGCGGCCGCTCTCAAGATCATTGAGACTCGCGCCATGCACGCATCTTTGTCGAGATGCAGTCCGAGGGCAGTCAATTTTATCGACAGCTCGGTGGGTTTATTTTCTGCACCGAGCGCCTGGACGAGATTGAGGTAATCGCGAGCCATCGACTCCGCCTGATCGGACGAGGACGCAGTCTCGCCCAGCACATCGACAGTCGTACGGAAGCCTGCTTCGTGAAGCGTGTGGATGCGCGTGCGAGCTGCGCAGAGTGTTTCGCCAGCGATATAGCGACGGGAGATCTTACGGATTATCGAACGGGGTACGAGCGGGATGGCTCGAGCAGCCATCGTATTGAAAATACGCATGTTGTGTGTGGTCTCATGAAAACGCGGTCACACGAATCTGGCGGCGAAAAGTCGATTCGAGCGATTTCACCGGACTGCTTTTCACGACAGGTCCGGGACGAACGCCAAAGTGGATGCAATCACTGCATCGACACAGGCTTTCAGTGCGTTTTCGACGGAGGCCAGGCAGCTGCGTACATTATTCGAGGGGAGACGCTTTCAGTTAGGGGTAGATCAAAGCCCGCTTTCATTATGTCAGTCAGGCTTCGCGAAGCGTAGCACGAACGAGCGGTGCTCATAAGCCGATGCGCGTTGCATCGGGGCTGTGATTGGGTCAACGAATGCCTCGTTTAGATAGCGTCAAGCTGGATGGCCGGCAGGCTCTCATCTTGTTTGACGCGCGGCAACGACCGCCAAAGCCGGGTATTGCGCCCAATACATGCGCGTCGGCCGCATCGGTCTTGGCATGCTCGCTGAGGTATTTGCGTAACGCCTTCACGCGCTGACCCTTCACGCGAATGACCTTGATTCCGGCACGCTGCAGCCAGTTCGCCACCGGAAACCATGCCATTCCGGTTGGTTCCATCACTGCAGTGATCGGCGTTTCCGCACTGACGCCGCTCTTAACGGCTGACACGAAACGCCTGAGGTCGGTTGACGTCAAACGAAAGCGGATCGGTTTGCCAATCGCATGTCCATCATCGAAGATCTGCGCGACCTGTACCGCACTGATCGCCAGATCGATGCCGACGGTTCGGTGACGCACCGCTGCATTGCTGATAGAAGCCATGAGTTGTTATTCTCCTTATCGACGAATCAGAGGGCTCGATGCTGGGCAGCACTGCCAGGTGTTTCATTCGTGGCCGCTTGAACTTTGCAGATTCATGCGCCACCATCTCGTTACTCTTGCCTGCGCCAGCCCGAACCCGGCAACCATGGGCTTCACATCGTCGGGACGAACTTTGCGGGCTCTCCCACGTTCTTAAGGTCGCTGGGCTCGGTGCCCGCAGGCAAGGGTACCAGCGAGTGTGCGGGCGGAGTTGAACGGCGAGTCTGGATCGACAGAAGCCCGGCCTCATACTCTTGGCCCTCGGCGTTCGCCCTGCGCCCAGATTCAAATCAAATGCAATTGAATTCGATGGTGCGAAGTCGACCCGCGATCACTTCGTCGAGGCGCCCAGCAGCTCCATCATCGACTTGCCCCTCGGCGTCAACCCCGCACCGCTATAGATACCTGCGTCTTGCCGGTGCCCGGACCACCGACCAGCACCACGTTGTGCGCTGAGCCGATGAACTCGCACCGGTGCAACTGCCGCACCAGCACCTCGCCGGCATCACTGCAGCTGAAGTCGAAGCCACTCAGGTCACGGTAGGCCGGGAAGCGGACCACCTTCATCTGGTAAGCCAGTGAACGTACCTCCCGCTCGGCCAGCTCTGCCTTGAGCAGCCCGGAGAGCACGAGTGACGCGGACTGATACGCGGGCGAGTCCTGTGCGGCCAGTTCCCCCAGCGCGTGCGCCATGCCATGCAGCTTGAGCGATCTGAGCATCTCCATCATGGCGTCAGGCTGCATGGTGGTCCTCCCGGTCGCGCAGACGGTCGTAGCGATCGACATCGGCCCGTGGCTCGATCTGCAGGGCAAATGCCTGCGGTGCCTGCAGCGGTGGAACCGGTGTCCCGTCGAGCAGGCGGCTCAGGATGTTGAGTACGGTCTGCTTGGAGGGCGCACCGGCCTCAAGCGCGAGTTCGACTGCCGTCGGCACGGCCTGCTCATCGTGCAGCAGGACCAGCGCGAGGATCTCGACCATCTCCCGGTCGCCCCCGGGGCGCCTGGGCAGCACGGCCTGCAGCCTGCGGAATCCCTCGGGGAGTTCGGTGAACGGAGCGCCGTTGCGCAGCGCACCGGGTTTGCGTTGCAGGACCGCCAGATAGTGACGCCAGTCATAGACTGGTCCGGCCGCGCTGGTGGCGCCGGTCGATATGCCGGGGGTGTTCCGCAATGACCTGCCCCTCGGCGACGAAGACCAGCCGGCCAGCATAGACCCGCAGGCTGACGGGCCGGTTGGCGAAGGAGGCCGGTTCGCTTCGGTCTTCAGCCAGCCGGACAGCTTCGCCGCAAATCCGTCGAGCTTGCTCGGGCTCTGGCGTTCGGGATAGGCCGGCAGCACCGTATCCGCCCGGATGTAGCGCCTGACGGTATTCCTCGAGATGCCCAGGCGCCGGGCAATCTCGCGCAGCGGAACATGGTCACGAAAATGCCCGCGCCGGATGATGCTCAATATAGCCACGTCGATCACTCCGTTCCCCCGCCCGTTGCCGAGCAGGTCAGTGTTCTACGTGGGTCGTAAGCAATGAAATGAACGCGTCCCACCCGTGAACGTGGGAGAAAAGGAAGGTGGATCCTCACGGGCCAACGGCATTGATGTGCCCAAGGTGGAAAATGCTCGCATTTCCCGGCAACCGGAGGACCCACAGATGAATGCTACGCCAGTTGGAATCGACATTGCGAAAAACGTGTTTCAGGTCCACTACGTTGATCAGGAAACCGGCGAGATCGTGAACAAGCCGATCAAGCGAAGGCAGTTCCTTGATCACTTCGCGAATCGTGCACGATGCCTGATCGGGATGGAAGCGTGTAGCGGTGCCCATCACTGGGCGAGGCGGTTGATACAGATGGGACACGAGGTGAGGCTGATGCCGGCGCAGTTCGTGAAGGCATTCAACATCCGCAACAAGAGCGATGCGGCTGACGCGAAGGCGATCTGGCTGGCGGTACAGCAGCCGAGCAAGGCGGTGGCCGTAAAAACCGAGATGCAACAGGCGGTACTAATGATGCATCGACAGCGCGAGCAACTGGTCAAGTTCCGCACGATGCAGATCAACGGCCTGCGCGGGATGCTCGCTGAGTTCGGCGAGGCCATGGGGAAAGGCCGAGCAGCCATGGCCAAGGAAATTTCTGTTGTGCTCGCAAGTGTCGAAGAGCGTTTACCGAAGGTGCTGATCGATTCTCTGCGTGAGCAGTGGGAGCGGATCGAAAAGATGGACGAAGAGATCGCAGCAATTGAACGTCGGCTGCGCGAATGGAAGAAAGAAGACAAGGCAGTGAAAATGATCGGCGAAATTCCTGGTGTTGGGCTGCTGACGGCAACAGCCGCGGTCGCAATGATTGGTGATCCGAAAGCTTTCCGGTCTGGTCGAGAGTTTGCGGCTTGGGTGGGGTTGGTGCCAAGGCAAACGGGTTCGGGCGGAAAGGTGAACCTGCACGGGATCAGCAAGCGCGGTGACCAGTATCTGCGCAAGATGCTGATCCACGGAGCGCGGGCTGTACTGAGCCGTGCAAAAGAACCCGGAGCTTGGGTAGATCGGATGAAGACCCGCCGACCATCAAACGTAGTGGTGGTCGCGCTGGCGAACAAGATGGCGCGGACGATCTGGGCAATACTGGCCTACGAGCGACCGTATGAAAAGGGTTACATGAGCGTGAAGCCCGTCTAATCGGTGGACGTAGCGTAGAAGATCAACGTTTTACACAGGGTGAACGTCGAAAAGTTGCGTTGGCAATCGTGAGAGATGACAAGACAGGTCGGACCGGGACTCGCTAAACCTGACTGGATCGCCGAGCTCTGAGCTCGCGTAAGCAATGAGGTGCGAGTCAGCGGATTTCATAGGGGCCCGCAGCGGACGTATTCGACTGCAAAAAGGCCGGATATACGACTGCAACCCATCCTGTCGACATCGGTCACACGAAAACCTGGCGCAAACGGGACGCGTTCATATACGATCCATTATCGACGTCTACCCAACAGCACTCTGAGCGAGGAGCATAGGTGTCCACCTATTTTGGAGGTGGACACCTATGGCTGACAAAAACTCAGAGCTGAGAGTAGTTCGGCAGAGCAGTGACGGCCGTCGCCGTTACGATGAAAATGGCAAACGAGCATTGGTCGAGGCGACGTTACGCCCGGGCGTGTCGGTGGCCCGCATGGCGCAAGAGCACGGGATCAACGCCAACCTGCTGCGCAAGTGGATCACGAAATACCTGATGGAGCGCGAGAAAGGCGTCTCGCCGACGCCGCAGGATAACGGCGACGACCTGCCGCCTTCGGGTGATGCGACTGACAGCCTGGCGATCGATCCTCCGAGTTCTCACCAGCTCGTCGTTGCCGCGGCACCACCACCCGCGTTCGTGCCTGTCGTTTCGGTACCGCCTGCGTCCACACCGCCATCCCCGTCGATGACGCTCACGCTGCATGTGCATCTGTCGAACGGTGTCGAACTCGAACTGGGCAAGGCCATCGCGACCATTGATGAACTGACAACCCTGGTTCAGATCCTTGGGAGGATGCCGTGTTCCGGTTCGACGACAATCTGAAGGTGTATTTGCATCGCGATCCTGTCGACTTCCGGTACGGCATGAACAGCCTGTCGATTCTCGTTGAACAGTCGATGCGTCTGAATCCGATGGACTCGTCGCTTTACATCTTCGGAAACCGGCATCGCGACAGGATCAAGATCCTTGGCTGGGACGGTAGCGGTTTCTGGCTTATGACGAAACGATTGGAGGCAAGCCGTTTCATCTGGCCCGACAACAAGGCTGAGGTCGTGACGATGACGACCAACGTGCTGCACGCGCTGCTCGATGGCGATGACATCACCACGATTCGACGACATCCGAAGCGGGAATATCTGCGTGTGAGCTGAACAGGCAGACGGTGTGCTGGTCTAACCCGGCATGCCGGTCAACGTCACGATCACCGCCGAGGAACTGAAAGAGCTGCTCGCCGAACGCGATGCCGCTCGTGCGTTGCGAGAAGAACAGGAGGCATTACGCGGCACCCTGCGGCTCGTGACAGCGGAACGCGATCTCGCTGAGGAACGACTCCGGGCCTACCGTCACGAGTTGTTCGGCGCAAAAAGCGAGGCACGTGATTCAGATCAACCCAGCCTGTTCAACGAAGCCGAGGTGCTCGGCGCGAGCAGCACTCCGGCTCAGGAAGATACTCCAGAATCGACGGTCGCTGCACATACGCGCAAGAAGCGGGGTCATCGCAAGCCACTCGATCCCAACCTGCCGCGCGACGTTGTGCGGCACGAGCTGCCCGAAGCCGAACGCGTCTGCGTGAACGATGGTCACGCGCTCGTCGAGTTCGGCGTGGAGATCAGCGAGCAGCTCGACGTGATTCCGGAGCAGCTTCGCGTGATCCAGCACCAGCGCGTCAAATATGCATGTCCGTGCTGCGATCTGGGCATCAAGGTGACGCCGGCGCCGCCTCGCATCATCCCTCGCGGGCTGTTGAGCGAATCGGCGCTTGCATGGATCGCCACCGGCAAGTATCAGTTCGGGATGCCACTGTATCGCCAGGCCGGTCTGCTACGTCGCTTCGGCGGCGACATCTCGTCGAACACGATTGCTGCGAGCATGGTCCGTGTGGGTCTCGCGACTCAACCCGTGATCAACCTGATGCGCGATGCGCTGCTCGATGCCGAGCTGATCTACTGCGACGAGACGACACTCCAGGTGCTGAAGGAAAAGGGCCGTCGGCCGCAAACGAAGAGTTACCTCTGGGCGCAGATGACCGATTCGTGCGTACCCATCCGATGCTTCAGCTATACACCGGGGCGCGGCACCAGGCTGGCCGACAAGCTGTTCACCGGGATCCGCGAGGGCGCGGTCATGATGACCGACGGCTACGAGCCCTACAACGACATCGCCCGGCGTCACCAGCTCGTGCACCTTGGATGCTGGGTTCACCTGAGACGGTACTTCGTCAAAGCAGAGGACAGCGTACCAAAGGCCGCCCGAACGCCCGATCTGCTGGCGACGCGCTTCATCAAATTGATCGGCAAGCTGTTCGCGGCCGAGGCGCGCAGTGCGACGTGGATCGCACAGCGACGACAGCGGTTGCGGCGACGATACAGCGCGCGCGTACTCGACGCCATCCACGCGCTGATGCTCGAGCAATCGCCCGGCGTCGTACCGAAAAGCCTGCTCGGCAAAGGACTGACCTATCTGCGCATGCAGTGGCCGAAGCTGATCCGCTACGTCGAGAACGGCAGTTGGCCCATCAGCAACAATACCTGTGAGAATGCGATTCGACCGTTCTGCGTGGGGCGTCGCGGATGGCTGTTCTCGGACACTGTCGAAGGCGCGAACGCGAGCGCCAATCTCTATACGCTCGTCGAGACCTGCAAAGCAAACAGCATCGATCCCTACCGGTACCTCACCTGGCTGTTCCAGCGCCTGCCTCTGGCGAAGACCGTCGACGACTACGACGCGTTGCTTCCTTGGAAAATGCCGGCCGACCTCCGCTGACCCGCATCACTACCACACCTCACGCGCTCCGCCACCTTACTCTGAGGGGCGTCGTTCGTGGATCGCATACCGTGGGTCAATATTCGATGCAAATTACTGCCCAGGGTGGGTCAGGTTTCCGTGCAACTCAACAGGCATGGACAACTACGGTAGCTCGAGCACAGGCACGGTGCGCTATCGCGCGTCGGTCGAGGCCGACAACACGATTGGATTTCAGGAGTCGATGTCGCTGAGCTACGTCGACTCCGAGGACAGCAATGCCCTCGTATTCTCAGGTGCCGTTCCGTTTGGCTACCAGACGATCAGTTATACGACCGCGCTTTCCGAGTATCAGCAGACGATCGGCAACACCGCGTTGCTCGACGGGCGCACGTTCAGCCAGACGCTGGGATGGGACGGCGTACTCACACGGTCGGCAACCGGCCGCACGAGCCTTGACCTCACGCTCACCAAAATGCGCACCGAGCGCAGCGTGAATGGCATCGAACTCTCGCCGCAGGACCTCACGGTACTGCGCGCGGGCATGAACGGGATATTGCGCTTTACCGCACATGACGAAGTGGCGGCAGCCACGTGGGACGCGGGCATTTTCCAAGGACGAGTCTTTCCGGCGAGCGCGCGGGCGCCGACGAAGGCTGGCGGATCGGCGTGCTCTATTCGCGCGCAGCGGTCACGGGGGCCACCGAATCCGAGCATTTTTTCGGCACGGTGCTGGCGATCGAGGAAATCAACGCGGCGGGCGGTATCGGCGGCCGCCTGCTCGATCCGGTCGTCTACGATCCGAAGAGCGATGCGGACGAATACCGGCGGCTGGCGAACCGCCTGCTGCAGGAGGACGACGTCAACGTGATTTTCGGCTGCTCGACCTCGTCGAGCCGCAAGGCGGTCCTGCCCGTGATCGAACGCAACAACGCTCTTCTTTGGTACTGCTCGATCTACGAAGGGTTCGAGTATTCGCCCAACGTCATCTACACGGGCGCGGTGCCGAACCAGAACAGCATGCAGCTCGCGGCATGGCTGCTGCGCGACGTCGGGCAGCGTTTTTTTTCTGGCGGGTGCCGACTATGTCTATCCGCGCGAATCGAACCCCATCATGCGCGACATCGTCGAGGACCACGGCGGCGAGATCGTCGAGGAAATCTATCTGCCGAGCGACGCCTATCCGGCCGCGCTCGAATCTGTGGTGCGCGAGATTCACGTGGTCGCGCCGGACGTGGTGTTTTCCACGCTGATCGGCCGCGCGGCGCGGGCGTTCTACCTGCTGTACCGAGAGAGCGGGCTCGATCCCGCGCGCGTGCCGATCGCCAGCCTGACGATGACCGAGGGCGAGACGCGCATCATCGGTCCGCAGATGTGCGATGGCCACATCGTGTCGGCCACCTATCTCAACACGCTCGACAACGACAGCAACCGGCGCTTCCTCGACTCGTGGCGCGCGCGCTTCGGCGAGCAGCCCGCGAGCATGTGGTCGGAGATGGCGTACAACCAGGTGCATCTGTTTGCCGAGGCGCTCAGGCGCACGCATAGTCCCGATACGGCGAGGCTCGTCGACGCGTTGCGCGACGTGCAGATTTATTCGCCGGAAGGGCCGTTGCGGATCGACCCCGGCAACAATCACGCGATCCTCACGCCGAGAATCGCGGTCTGCCGCGCGGATGGCGCGTTCGACGTCGTGTGGGAGAGCTGCGCCGTCGTCAAGCCCGATCCTTACCTGACGGCGTATGGATTCGGCCAGTTCTGGCTCGACGGAGAGCGGCCATGACAGCGAGGCGACGCTGATCGCGCTGTCCGACTATGAGAACCCGACGGCGCTGAAGATGCTCGTCGATACGCAGGCTCACGGCGTCATCACGAAGCCGTATCGCTCAACCGGAATCCTGAGCACCCTCGTGCTCGCGCGTGCGTCGTCGGGTTATCAGCAACGGCTGAACAGCAAGATCGCCAAGCTGGAAGAAGCCATCAAGGCGCGGTGGCACATCGAAAAGGCCGTGCGTATTTTGATGGACTCACAGCGGCTCGGCGAAAACGAAGCATACCAACACCTGCGCTCGCGCGCGACGAGCCTGCGGATCACGGTCGGCGAAATCGCGACGATGGTGATCGATGCGCACGAGGCGATGGAAAAGCTCGGGTTGGGAAAGAAGTGATCGCGGGCGAGGAGCGCGGACGCGCGTCGCTGAATCGGTCCGCTGTTGCAGCAGACGTTCGGCGCACGAAATAGCCGCGACGACGTGGGGGCAACGACCTGCGCTGCGCACGGCTCCCCGCAGTACGGCCAAGCAGTTTCATGAGCAACTCGCCCGGTTGAACTGGTTCAGCCATATCATTTCATGTGATATGATATGGAATAGACGCAGCCGGACCGAGGAGACCACCAGTGAAGCTGAAACCAGAGAGTCATGAAGATTTTCCGATCATGGAGATGTGCGTCGGCGACGCACTGGACCGGGCCGCAGGGCTTTGGTCGGACAGCATCGGATGGGTATTCGAAGACCAGTCGATTTCCTATCGGCAGATGAAGGAGCAGGTCGATCGCGTGGCGAGGGCGCTGCTCGCGAGCGGCGTACGGCAGCGCGACGTCGTGGCCGTCTGGATGCCGAATCTCGCGCATTTCGCGTATCTCGAACTCGCCTGCGCGAAGATTGGCGCGATCATTGGCGCGATCAACACGCGGTCGAAGGTATTCGAGGTCAAGCATTTTCTCGAACATAGCGAGGCGACGGTCCTCGTGATGGTCGACCATTTCCTGAAGCACGATTTCGTCGCCACGCTCGACGCGGTTTGCCCGACCGACGCACGCCAGCCCGGCGGCGACGTCGAGCCGGGACGCTTCGGTCATCTGCGCAAGGTCGTCAGCCTGTCCGACACGCCGGACAGCCGCGCGTTGCCGTGGGACGATTTTCTCGCGCTCGCCGAATCCGTTCCACCCGAACAGCTGGAAGCGGTTCAGAAGCTTCAGAAGATCGACGACCCGATCCTGATCCAGTACACGTCGGGCACAACGTCGCTGCCGAAGGGCGCGCTGTGCAATCACCGCTACGTGCTGAATTTCGGCGGCGTACTGATGCGCCGGCTCGGCATGGAGGCGGGCGACGCGTTCCTCAACACGCAGCCGTTCTATCACGTCGGTGGATCGTGCGGAGCCGTTCCCGCGCCGCTGACGATCGGCTGCAAGGTGGTCAGCGCCGAATACTACGAAGTCGAGCGGATCCTCGCGCTGATCGAACGGGAACGATGCGTCGCCCGTTCCGGTTATGGCGCGATGTACATCATGGAGATGAATCACCCGCGCTTCCGGGAGTTCGACATTTCCAGCCTGCAGGCTGGATGGTGCGTCGGCACCGCCGAACTGATGAAGCGGGTTCGCGACGAAATGCATATTCCGGGGCTGCTGCAGATCTACGGCGCGACGGAAGTGGGCGGAACGAGCGCGTGGGTCGACGACGACTGGGATGCCCGTTCGAAGAGCTGCGGCACGCCGATTCATGGCACCGAACTGAAGATTGTCGATCCGCTGACCGGCGACGAACTGCCGGCGGGTGAAATCGGCGAGATCTGCATGCGCGGATGGTGGCAGATGAACGGTTATCTGAAGCAGCCGGAGGAAACCGAAAAGGCGATCGATGCGCAAGGCTGGATGCATACCGGCGATCTGGGGCGCGTCGACGCACACGGTTATCTGTATTTTTCGAGCCGTCTGAAAGACATGCTCAAAATCGGCGGCGAGAACGTGTCGGCGCAGGAGGTCGAAGCGGTACTGCTCAGCCATCCGCGCATCGCGCAGGCGGCGGTCATCGGCGCGCCCGACGAGCGTCTGTCCGAAGTCGTGATGGCCATCGTCGAGCCGAGGCACAACGAACAGGTGACCGAGAAAGAGGTGATCGCGTGGTGCGCGCAGCACATGGCGAACTTCCGCGTTCCGCGCCACGTGCGCATCACGACCACCTGGCCGCTCACCGACAGCGGAAAAATCCAGAAGCACAAACTGCGCGAACAATACCTCGCGCCGTGACGGTTGCGGGGTGACTCGCAGGCGCGGAAGCGGGCGGCCAAATTCACTCGCGCGCTCCGCTGCGAATCGTAAGGAGACAGACAATGAAGCAGGTCACTTATCCGCGGTCGTCGCTCGACAGCGAACCGTACTGGGAAGGCTGCCGCAGCGGCGAGCTGCGGTATCAGCACTGCACGTCGTGCGGCTCGGTGGTCTTTCATCCTCGCGCGTTGTGCCCGTACTGCCTTCACGACACGCTCGAATGGAAGGCGTCGGCCGGGCGCGGCCGCGTCTATTCGTACTCGGTCCAGCATGTACCGTTGCGGCCGGATGCCGGCGCATACGCGCCGCGTGTGCTCGGCATCGCTGAGGTGGACGAGGGGTTCCACATGTTCGCGGAATTTCTGGCCGACGATCCGGAGCAGGTCGCGATCGGCGATCCGCTCGAAGTCGTGTTCGTCGAGGTGGCCGACGATCTCGTGCTGCCTAAATTCCGGGTGGGGGCGAAATGAGCGCGAACGAACTGCGCGGCAAGGCCGCGATCGTCGGCTTCGGTGACAGCTACTGCGCACGCGGCGAAGCAAAGTCCGCGATGCGCCTTGCTCAGGAAGCGACCCGCCGCGCGCTGGACGACGCGGGTCTCGGCAAGCACGAGATAGACGGGCTGCTGACCGGGCGGGCGCCGATGTCGGACCAGCGGCATCAGTGGAACAACATCTTTGCGGCGTACAACAAAATCACGCCGCGTTACGCGTCCGAGATCACGATACACGCGGCGGGCATGAACTCGATGCTCAAGCACGCGGCGCTCGCGGTGACGAGCGGCGTCGCGCGGTTCGTGCTGTGCGTCGGCGCGGATGCCGTCGCGAGCCTGCCGACCGCGCGCGCGCAGATCGGCGGCATGGACGCGGACCCGGAATTCGAGCAGCCGTACGAGCCGATCATTCCATCGATCTATGCGCAGATGGCGCGACGTTTGATGCACGAGTACGACCTGACCGAGGAGGACTTCTCGGCAGTCTCGGTGCAGTGCCAGGAATGGGCGGTCCACCATCCTTATGCGGCGAAGGCGCACAAGGGACTCGTCACTGTCGACGACGTGATGGCTTCCCCGATGATCGCATCGCCGCTGCGGCTGTGGCATTGCGCGCCGTGGGGGCCTCCCGGTTCGGCCGGCGCGGTGATCGTGACCGATGCGGAAACCGCCCGTTCGATGTCGGACCGGCCGATCTATCTGCTCGGCGCGGGCGAATGCCAGACGCACGAG
Source organism: Burkholderia sp. AU4i (assembly GCF_000466765.1). Lineage (NCBI taxonomy): Bacteria > Pseudomonadati > Pseudomonadota > Betaproteobacteria > Burkholderiales > Burkholderiaceae > Burkholderia > Burkholderia sp. AU4i. The sequence continues at coordinate 50,959 of NZ_ASSI01000078.1, forward strand.
TATCTGACCGACCGGATGGCGCTGCGGCAAAGCAGCCTGCCGCTCGGCGACTTGCCGAACATCACGTCGACGGGCTGCCGCGTGGCCGGCGACGCGGCGTTCCGGATGGCGGGCCTCGCACCGAAGGACATCGACGTGGTCCAGACGGCATCGCAATTCGCGCATGTGGAATTGCAGGTGCTGGCCGAACTGGGGTTCACCGATCTGCGCGGGGCCGGTGAGTTCGTCCGCTCCGGCGCGACCGGGCCGCAAGGCCAACTGCCGACGAACACCAATGGCGGATGGTTGTCGTTCGGCCAGCCGGGCGTGTCGTGCGTGATGGACAGCATCAGCGAAGCGATCCGGCAATTGCGTGGCGACGCGCTAGGGTTGCAGGTGGACGGCGCGCAGATCGGACTTGTCCATGCGAACGGCGGCATGCAGGCGTGCCATAGCGTCGCGATTCTGGGGATCGAGGCGTGAAGCCGCTCGCGCTGGCCGGCATGGGCAGTTATACGGTCGGCGGCCGCCCTGTCGTCGTCGATGGGCGCGAACGGCAGACCGTTTCGCTGTCCGCGGGGCTCGCGGGCATCGAGTACGACCCGAACGGGCGCTACTGGATCGAACAGGCCTACGTGCAGTATTTCGTGCCGCACGCGCGGCGCTTCGAACTGCCGCTCGTGCTGATCCACGGCGGCGGCCTGACGGGCAGTTCATGGGAGACGACGCCGGACGGCCGTCCCGGATGGCTGCACGCGTTTCTCGCGGCCGGTTTTGAGGTTCACGTCGTCGACAACGCCGAGCGGGGCCGCGCGGGTTTTTGCGCGTTGCCCGGACAGTGGGCGGGCGAGCCGATCGTGCGCAGCGAGGAGGAGTCATGGTCGCTGTACCGGATCGGTGACGCAGCCGATTATGGCAGGCGCATGCCGTTTGCCGGACAGCGGTTCCCGGTGGCGTTTCTCGACGAACTGACCCGCCGCACGGTGCCGCGCTGGCTCGGCACCGTCGATGCGCAGCGGCGCGCGCTGACCGCGCTGATCAAGCGGATCGGACCTTGCGTGCTGCTGGGGCATAGCCAGGGCGGCGGCTTCGCGCTGGAACTGGCGGCGCGCTGGCCCGATCTCGTTCAGTGCGTCGTGGCGCTGGAGCCGCATGGCGATTTCGCGTCGATCGGCGCGACGCCGCTCGATGGGCGCCGCGCGCTTGCCGTGTTCGGCGACTTCATCGAGCGCTCCGCGCTGTGGCGCAACCTGCTCGGCAACGCGCAGGCCGCGCTTCACGCGTGGCGTGGCGCGGGCGGGACCGCCGATGCGTTGTGGCTGCGTGACGAGGGACTGGTGGGGCACTCCCACATGATGATGATGGACGCGGGCAGCGAACTCATTGCGGCGCGGATCGCAGGATGGCTGGCGGGCGCGGCCCGTTGAACGTTGGAGAGGATGACTTGACGTCGAACGAGACCCAAACGAAAGACGGCGCGATCGTCGTGCAGGACCGCGATTGCCTGAGATACGTGACGATCGCGCGCGAGGCCCGCGCGAATGCGCTGTCGATTTCGATGCTACGGTCGCTGGCCGACGCGGTGACGTCGGCCGGACAGACAGCGGGCGTCGAGGCGGTCGTGCTGGCCGCCGCCGGCACCGGCAATTTCTGCGCGGGCGCGGACATGTCGGAACTGAAGACGCACCGGCGCGAGCAATACGACGCGCTGCGCCGAACCATCGATGCCCTTGCGCGCCGGCCGGTGCCGGTCATCAGCATTCTGCACGGAAAGACGCTGGGCGCAGGCTGCCTGCTTCCAGCATTGAGCGACGTCGTGATCGCGCCGGACGACGCCGTGCTGGGTTTCCCCGAAATGCGGTTCGGCATGTATCCGGCGCTGCTGCATGCGGTGCTAGTCGAAAGACTGCCGGCCACGCTCGTTTCCGCGCTGTGCGTCGGCGCCCGGTTCCTGAGCGCGCACGATGCGTTGGTGCTGGGCCTCGTCACCGAGGTGCTGCCTGCGGTCGACTTCGCGCTGTCGTCGCGCGAGCGGCTTGCGTTCTATGCGGCGCGCGTGCCCGCCATCCGGTTGGGACGGGAAATGCTGACCGGCACGGCGGCCTGCGATCTGGGCGAACGCGTCGATCGCGCCGAGCAGATCATCGAGCGCAATCTGGCGTTGCCGGACGTCGATGCGATGCTTGGTCGCTACCGGAAATAGGCCGATGGAACCGCGCGGAGCGTGCATCGGCCCGCTGCACGCGGACCCCGCATGGATCGATCACAACGGCCATGTGAACCTGCCGTTCTATACGGTGATGTTCATCTGCGCGGTGACCGACGTGATGAACCGTTACGGGCTCGGTGAGCCGTACACGGCGCGCGGTGACGGTTCGTTCTTCGGTGTCGAGAACCATGTCCGTTATCTGCGCGAGTTGCGGGCGGGCGATTCGGTTCTGGTCAACGTGCGGCTGCTGGATCACGACGCGAAACGGCTGCACTGGTACGCCGCCATGAGCGGTGCCGACGACGGCACGCGCGTGGCGAGTTTTGAACTGCTGTCGCTGCACGTCGATCAGCGGACCAGGAAGGTGGCGCCGATGCCCGCATGCGTGATGCGGCGAGTGGAGGCGATCCGCGAACTCGATTGCGTAGCCGGCATACCGTCCGACGCGGGTCGCGTCGGCATCGCCCGCTAACGCAGCGCGCAGGACAACGCGCTGCGCTTGCTGCGTCAATCGTTGGACAGCACGCCGGCCGCGAAGGTTTCGAAGCGGCTGTCGAGCTTGCCGATCAGTTCGAGCAGTTGCCGCCTGCCGCCGGCGTCGAGTGCCCCCGATATCTCATGCTCGAACTCCTCCAGAATCTCCAGAATGCCGTTATAGAGCGTCCAGCCGCTGTCGGTCAGCGTCAACAGGATGAGGCGCTTGTCGTTCTCGTTGACAGCGCGCGTCAATTGCCCACTGGCCGTGAGCCGCTGCGTGGCGCGGCTGACCTTGGCGCGGTCCATGCCGGTATGGTCGGCGATCTGGAACGTCGACATCGGCCCCTTCGACGCGAGCACGTTGACGACCCGCGATTCCGCGATGGTGATGCCGAGACCGTCGGCATACCGCTTGGACGCGACGGCCGTGATGCGCGTCGTGATCCTCAGCAGCCGGTAGGGAATGAATTGATCGATGTTGAAGGACTGCGCGGGCGCACCGGAGGATTTTCTGGATTTGGCGGATGGCGAGCGTGAAGTCATCGAGGCCCTGATTCGTTGACGGAGAATGGCAACCCGGCAGCATGCGATAGGCGACCGGATCGGGCGAGTCTCGTGCCGCCTGCTTCTGCAGCCCGCTTCCTGGAGCCCGCTTCCTGGAGCCCGCTTCCTGGAGCCCGCTTCTGCTGCCCGCTTCTCAGGATCGGCGCGCTCCATTGTAAGGGAATCTGCTGCGTTGCGGATAGCGGGCGGGCGCGGCCGGCCACCCGCAAGCCGGGTTGGCGGCACGGTTGCGGCGGCAGTCCGCAACGCGTGCCGGAACTGCGCGGCTAAAACACGGTGCGCATGCCGACCTGGACGACGCGCGCGGTCGCGTCGGGCGCCGTGACGCCGCCATAGTAGACTGCGCCGCCGAGCGAATAGGTCGAGCCATGCCGGTTGGCGACCTGGCTGTACGCGCCATACAGGTTGGTGCGCTTCGACAGTTGATAGTTCAGCTCGATGCTTTCCGCCCATGCGTCCTGCGAGGACGGCTGGTCGTCGGACGTGTTGATGATGCGCGAGACCTGCCCGATCGCCGAAAGCGCAGACGTAAGTTGATAACGGGCGCCCAGGTTCGCGATGGCGATCCGTGTGGTGGACGATGCCGGGTTCGACGCGCCGATTTCCCGGTAGACGTCGCTCGTATAACCTGCATAGAGTTTCGCCGCGCCGATCTGCCACGTGCCGCCGACGCCCCACTCCTGGTAGAACCCCGGGTCCGATGCGTCTTTCAGATGGATGTAGCCGGCGTGCAACCCGACGGGGCCGGACACGTAGTTGACCGCGCCGCTGAACGTGGCGCCGCTGCTCAGCGATCCGGGCACGCCGCCGACCCCGTACATGAGGCCGAACGAGAAGCCGCGCATCGACGGCGACGCGTAGACGATCGAATTGTTCGTGCGGCAGGTGATGATGTCGGTCATCAGCGTGCTTTCCACTGTGCCGTTCGGCAGCGTCCGGTCGATGTTCCAGAAGCTTCCGCCGAGTGCCGCGAAAAACGCGTCGTATTCGCTGACGGCGAGAAACTCCGGCGCGTATTGACGGCCCATCGAGATCGTTCCTTGTGGACCCTGAATGCCGACCCATGCCTGGCGGCCGAACAGCGCGCCGCCCTGTTCGATGACGCCGGTGTTAGGGCCGAAGCCGTTTTCGAGCTTGAAGAGCGTCTTGTAGCCGTTGCCGAGATCCTCGACGCCGCTCAGGCCGAGCCGGGAGCCGTAGGTCCCGCCGTTCGCCATTTTCGTGATCGTGCCGTTGCCCTGATTCGAGATGTCCATCAGGACGTCGACCATGCCGTACAGCGTTACGCTGCCTTGCGCATGCGCGCCGCAGGCCGCCGCCGAAAGGGCGGCCGCGGCCGCGAGGCCGGCGTATCGTTTCATGTCTTCCTCCAGTCTTGTTATTGTCGCTGCTGGTCAGGGCAGGCGATGGGGTGTTGCGGTCATTCGGGGGTAACCGGCCATGCGTCCGCATGGCGCGGTGTGGTTGCGCAAGGGGAGAACCGGGCGTTCAGTGGGCCAGATGGGCCGTTCGAACGTTGTCCCGCTCGACGCTGATCTCGGTGTGCATCAGCAGCTTCGAAAACTGTTCGGGCGCCCTGGCATCGCGGCCGAGCATCGTGCCGAGCCAGCACAGTGCGAATCCGAGCGGAATGCTGACGATCGCCGGATACTTGAGCGGAATGAGCGCCGCCTTGCCCATCACGGTCGGCGACAGCACGATGACGGCCACCGACACGACCAGCCCTCCCGCCAGCCCGACGATCGCGCCGGTGCGCGAAAAGCGCTTCCAGAACAGCGTACAGACGAGGGCGGGCAGATTCGCGCTGGCCGCCACGAGGAATGCGAGGCCGAGCAGGAACGTGATGTTGAAACCCGTGCCGACGGCAATGCTGAACAGTGTCGCGACGATGCCGACCGCAACCGACGAAACGCGCGCCATGCTGCGCTCGCGGCGCTCGATGTCCGGCAGGTGACGCCAGATGATGCCCGCGAACAGATCGTGTGCGACGGTGCCCGATGCGGAGATCAGCAGTCCCGATACGACAGCGAGGATCGTGAGGAAGCAGACGCCGGAGATGAACGCCATCGCGAGCGCGCCGCCGACCGACGCATCGCCGCCCGCCAGCACTCCGGCGAGGATCGGCGCGACCAGATTGCCGCCGACCGATGCGGCTGCTGCCGCGTCGCCGCCATGCAGCAGCGCACGTGCGCCCAGCCCGAGTACCACGATCATCAGGAAGAAGATCCCCATGACGGTGACCGCCCAGCCGAGCGAGCGGCGCGCCGCATTGCCGTCGCGCACCGTGAAGAAGCGGATCAACACGTGCGGCAGGCCGGCCGTGCCGAGCATGTAGACGAGGCCGAAAGACAGGATGTCGAACGGATGGGAGGAGGGCAGCAGAAGGCCCGGCTTCAGGAAGGCCGGGCTGCCCGGATGCGTGGCGGCCGCGTCCATCATCAGCGTGCCGAGATGCCAGCCGCTGGCGGCGAGGATTGTCACCGACATCACGAAGCCGACGATCAGCAGGATGATTGCTTTCACGATCATCACCCATGACGCGCCGAGCATGCCGCCGAACGCGACGTAGATCGTCATCAGCACGCCGGTGATTACCACGGCTACCGCGTACGGGAAGCCGGTCAGCGCCTGCAGCAGGATGCCCGCGCCGACCAGTTGCGCGACGAGATAGAGCAGGCTGACGACCAGCGAGGTCAGCGCGGTGACGCCGCGCAGCAACGGGTCGTTGAAGCGCACCGACAGGACCTCGCTGAGCGTGAATGCGCCGGCATTGCGAAGCCGCTCGGCGATCAGCAGCAGAGGCAGAAAGCCGAAGATCGCGGCGACGAGAATCAGCGTGCCGTCGAAGCCGTACAGATAGATGAGGCCGGTCGTGCCGAGGAAGGTGCCGGCAGACATGAAGTCGCCCGCGATGGCGAGGCCGTTCTGCGCCGCCGAGATGCTGCGCCCGGCTGCGAGAAAATCGGACGTGCTGCTGGTGCGGCGCGCCGCCCTTGCGATGATGAAGAACATGCCGAGCACGAGGCAGGCAAAGACGACGATGGTCAGCGTACCATTGGCATTCATTTTTGAGCGGTCTCCTGATGCGTGCTGTCGGACCCGGTGCGGAGGGTTTCGCGGGCGGCCTGTTCCAGCGGCGCGATTCGGCGGCTCGCGTGGCGCAGATAGCCCCAGGTGATGATCCACGCGACGGCGAACATGGCCGCCATCAGGACGAAGGCGATCGAACCGAAGCCCGAAACCGCCGCGCCGAGCGCGTCGGGCGCGAGCGCGACCAGCGCGAAGAAGCCGATGTACGTCGCCATGACGATCACGATCGTCAGCGTGTCGACTCGCCTTCTGGCGGCGATGAGTCGATTGAGCGATACAGGATGACGGCCGTGGCCGCCTGTCTCCGCACCGGTCTCACCCGATACGTGGGCCAGATTTGCTGGCATGGTCTCCTCCTGTCGGCATTCGAGCCGTGGGTGGTTGCTTCGTTGCACTGCAGTGCTCTTGCGAAAGTGCGCTTCGGCTAACGACGTCGATGCGCACGGGAGGCAAGAGATCCTGCTTGTCCGATGGACAGGTGCAGTGGATTTTCTTTTAGATCATATCATGTGAAATGAAAAGATAAATAGTGGTTTCCCGGATGCTGGACGAGCCTGGATGTTTGGCGCGGAGCAGATGGACAGGTAGGGTCGTGCCGCGAGGACGCGAGTCGGAGGATGACACGCTTTGGCTGATCGGTGATCCGCGCATCAGACGATGCAAAGCAGGGAGTAAAGCCGCTTTTTACGGGCGATTATGGGCCGGGAAGTGATTCGGGTTGCCGCTCGCGCTTGTCCGCGTGCGAGGTCTGTCACGTGCCAACGCGCAATCGTTCGGGATACGAAGCGCGTCGTCGGGCGCGCCTGATGTTGCCGCGGATTCCGCGCGAGGCAGGGGATTTTGCTGTGGCTGAGTTGGTCTGCGGAGCCGGCGTCAAGGAGCCCGGTTGGCATCGCCGGTTGTGCGGTCGGGCAACCGGCGCGGTAGGGGGAGTGCCTATCTGAGGGGGTAACACGGGACGTGCCTTCACGCGCCCTGCATTGGGCAGGACATGCAGCGTTTTGGTATCGACACGTTGTCGGTCGAGTTCGCGGCGCAGTCGTTGGCTGTTTGCCGGCGCGATCAACCGCGTCAGCAAAACAGCTCCAGCGTCTTACCTACTTCGGCGCTATGCCGCCGGCGAGCCACGGCTCCAGCGCGACACGTTCGCGCTCGAACGCCGCGATGTCCACCGAATGGCGCAGCGTGATGCCGATCTCGTCCAGCCCGTCAACGAGCATGGCCTTGCTGAACGGGTCGATCTCGAACGCGTGCGTAGTGCCCTTCGGCTCGCCGACTGTCTGCGCGTGCAGGTCGATCGACAGGCGATAGCCCGACGTGGCCTGTACGGCGTCGAACAGCGCATCCACGACGGCGTGGGGCAACACGACGGGAAGCAGTCCGTTCTTCAGGCAGTTGGCGCGAAAGATCTCCGCAAAGCTCGGCGCGACCAGCGCACGAATGCCCCATTCCGATAGCGCCCAGACCGCATGCTCCCGACTCGATCCGCAGCCGAAATTAGCCCGCCCCAGCAGGATGCCGGCTCCCTGATAGCGAGGTTGATTGAGCGGGAACGCGGGAGTCTGCCGCCGCGTAGCACAATCGTCGCCCGGCTCGGCCGGATCGAGGTAGCGCCACTCGTCGAACAGATAGGGGCCGAAGCCGGTGCGGCCCGTCATTTTCATGTATTGCTTCGGCAATATGGCGTCGGTGTCGACGTCCGGCCGGTCGATGGGCACGACCAGCGCGTCGAGCATACTAAAAGGCTGCATGGCGGTGTGCTAAACAAGAGTTGAGATATCGACGAAGCGCCCCGCGATCGCGGCCGCTGCCGCCATGGCCGGGCTGACGAGATGGGTGCGGCCGCCGCGTCCCTGGCGGCCTTCGAAGTTGCGGTTCGAGGTCGACGCGCAGCGCTCGCCGGGATTGAGGCGATCCTCGTTCATGCCCAGACACATTGAGCATCCGGGTTCGCGCCACTCGAAACCCGCCTGCCGGAAGACGACGTCGAGTCCTTCCTGCTCGGCCTGGCGCTTCACGAGGCCCGAGCCCGGCACCACCAGCGCCTGCACGATGCCGCTTGCCACTTTGCGGCCGCCCGCCACCCGGGCCGCGTCGCGCAGATCCTCGATGCGGGCGTTGGTGCAGGAGCCGATAAACACCTTGTCGACCGCGATGTCCTGGATCCGCGTGCCGGGAGTCAGCCCCATGTAGGCCAGTGCATTGCGTAGCCCCGCCCGCTTGACCGGGTCGGCCTCCTGCTCAGGATCCGGCACGCAGCCATCGACCGCGCAGCTCATCGCGGGGTTGGTGCCCCATGTGACCTGGGAGCGGACGCCGGTTGCATCCAGAGCCAGTTGCCGGTCGAATTTGGCGCCGGGGTCGCTGACCAGCGTGCGCCAGTAGGCTTCGGCTTCGCTCCACTGGGTTCCTTTCGGTGCGAAAGGGCGTTCGCGCAGGTAGTTCAGCGTGGTGTTGTCCACGGCGACCATGCCGCAGCGCGCGCCGGCCTCGATGGACAGGTTGCACAGCGTCATGCGGGCTTCCATGCTCATCGCGCGCACGGTTTCGCCGCAGAACTCGATTGCGTATCCCGTGCCGAAGTTCGCGCCGAAGCGGCCGAGCAGCGCGAGGGCGACGTCCTTGGCAGTGACGCCTTCGGCCAGTTCTCCGTCGATGCTCACCCGCAGGGTCTTCATGCGCGGGAGCCGCAGGCATTGCGTGGCCAGCACGTGCTCGATGTCGGACGTGCCGACACCGAACGCCAGTACCGCGAAAGCGCCGTGTGTGCTGGTGTGCGAGTCACCGCAGATCAGCGTGGTGCCGGGCAGCGTCAGCCCCTGTTCGGGCGCGACCACGTGCAGGATACCCTGGCGCGCGTCATCGAGGGCAAATTCGGTGAGGCCGAATTCCCGGCAATTCGCGCGCAGCGCAAGTACCTGTGTACGCGCGACGGGGTCGGTCATCGCGGCGAGGCCCCCGCTGCGATCGGTTGTCGGCACGTTGTGGTCCGACATGGCCAGCACCGAATGCGGCTGGCGCGGCGCGCGGCCGGCCAGTCGCAGGCCGTCGAAAGCCTGCGGGCTGGTCACTTCGTTGACCAGATGACGGTCGATGTAAAGCAGCGTGGTGCCGTCGTCGTTTTCACGGACGGCATGTCGACGCCAGATTTTTTCGAACAGGGTTTCAGACATCGTAGGTCGGCAAGTATGTGCTGGGCTGTCCTGTCACGGTCGGCTGGGCTGGAGTCGGCGGCGTGATCGCGCGACGCCAGCGTGGCAGGCAGCGTGGATGCGCGTGGGGGTCGATAACCCGGGTTATGCTAGTGCCCCGCCTAGGGCGGCGCTATTTCTTTTGCGGCAATCCAGCCATGCCGTATCGCGACGGCTCGGGTAGCGCAGTCCGGCGCTGCCTGCTGCGCCGGCCAACAAGAGGACGTCAAATCAATGCGCTTCGATCTCGAATCCCTGAGAGTGTTTGCCACCGTGGTGGAGCAGGGCAGCATCGCGGAGGCCGCGCAGACCGCGCATATCGTTGCTTCGGCGGTCAGCCGGCGCATCTCGGAACTGGAGCGGGACGCCGGCACGCCGCTTTTCGAACGCCACAGCCGCGGCGTGCGCCCGACCGCTGCCGGGCGCACGCTCTATCGACACGTCCGGCGCATTTTCGAGCAATTCCAGCAGGCGGAGGGAGAACTCGACGAGTACACGAAGGGCGTGCGCGGCCACGTGCGGCTGTCGGTGAATTTCACCGCAATGGTGTACTACCTGCCACAGGCATTGCAGCGCTTTTTGTCGGCCAACAGCGCAATCAAGATCGATCTGATCGAGAAGACCAGCGACGCCGTCGTGCGCATGGTCGAAAGCGGGATGGTGGATTTCGGCATCTGCGCGTTGACCGAACCCGAGCCGCGACTGACCTGCTTTCCGTATCAGGCGGACAGGCTGTTTCTGATCGCGCCGGCCCATCACCGTTATGCGGGCTGTGCGAGCCTTCGCTTCGACGACATCCTCGATGAGGACTTTGTCGGCATGCAGGATGGCGCGTCGATTCATACGCTGAGCCAGCGCGCGGCGGCTGCGGCGGGCCGGCGCCTGAAACTGCGCATTCAGGTGACCAGCTTCGAAGCGGTGCGCAACATGGTCGCGGCGGGGCTGGGCATCGGACTGCTGCCGGAGATCGGCATTCCGGACGCGACGCCGGGTCTTGTCAAGATCAGGCTGGACGAGCCGTGGGTCGAGCGGTCGCTGCAGATCGTGTGCCGGGCCCCCGATGCGCTGCCCGCCGCCGCGCGGCTGTTGGTCGGGGAATTGCTTTCAACGACGCCCCATCGCTCTACCTCCGGATAAATCGATACCGTAAATCCCGTTCTTTTATTGATCGCCAATCCTGAGAAAACGTTTGCGTCGTAGGCGGGATTTAAAGTTGTCATCTGGTTTTCGTTATGATGGTCGCGCGCAACCTAGTCATTGCGTTCGAGCTACAACGAGAAGCATCCATACATCGCATTGAAATACGGCTTGCCCCGAGTGTTTCGCCGCGCAATGGATTCAGCAACCTTTACGAGAGGCTGTGTCCGGATTTATAGGGGCGGCCTCAAAAGCGAGGTGCAACACCTGTCTCATATAAGGTGTTGCAATGCCCAACAAAACTTCGTATCAGCAGCTTCAACCTGAAGAACGCCTCGCCATTGCAAGCCTGCGACTGCAGGATGTGAGCATTCGGGCCATGGCCCGAATGCTCGGGCGCTCGCCGTCCACCGTGAGCCGTGAACTGACGCGGAACAGTTCTCCTGCTGGCTACGCATCAGTGCCGGCTGAAGCGCTCAGCGCCGCCCGCCGTAGCGCGGGCCGCCGCCCCGCGAAGCTTTGCCTACAAAGCGTTTGCTGGCGGGTCGTGCTCACCCTGCTCGAATGGAAATGGTCACCCCAGCAGATATCGGGCACACTGAAGCGCATGTATCCGACCGACCCGACCCAGCACGTTTCGCACGAAACCATCTACACGGCCATCTACGCTCAGCCGCGCGGCGAATTGCGCCGCCAGTTGATTGCCTGCCTGCGCCACGGCCACAGCACCCGTATGTCCCGCACGCGCGGTACAGACCGACGCGGACAGATTCCCGACATGGTCAGTATCCACGTGCGTCCGCCCGAAATCGAGGACCGCCTGCTGCCTGGTCATTGGGAAGGCGACTTTATCAAGGGCGCCGGAAATCAATCGTCTGTCGGCGTCTTGGTCGAACGGACCAGCCGTCTGGTGCTGCTCGCCAAGATGGAAGACGCCACCGCCGCTTCAGCGCTGGCGGGCTTCTCTGCCAAACTCAACTCGATTGCAGCACCGCTGCGACAAACCTTTACCTACGACCAGGGAAAAGAAATGTCGCGGCATCAAGAACTCTCTGCAGCCACTGGCGTGCGCGTGTACTTCTGCGACCCACATAGCCCCTGGCAGCGTGGGACCTGCGAAAACAGAGGTGGCCCCGGAAATCTGGACAGTCGGTTAGGTGGAATCGCTGGGTTCTGAGATAGGCATAATGCCTACAAAGGAAACCAGACGATGACGAAGAGAACCCGGCGCACGCACTCAGCGGCGTTCAAGGCGAAGGTGGCACTGGCAGCCGTACGCGGCGAGCGCACGCTGGCAGAATTGGCGCAGCAGTTTGAGGTTCATCCGAACCAGATCACAGAATGGAAGCGCCAGTTGCAAGAACGAGCGGCCGATGTGTTCGGCGCGGCGGGCGCGCCCGTCAATGAGCCGCCGGTGGACCTGAAGACGCTGCACGCGAAGATCGGCCAATTGGCGCTGGAGAATGATTTTTTGTCCGGCGCGCTCGGCAAGGCAGGCCTGCTGAGCGCAAAGAAATGATTGATCGTGCCCACCCCCTGCCGGTTTCCCGGCAGGTCAAGCTGGTCGGCATCAGTCGATCCAGTGCGTACTACGCGCCGAGCCCGGTCAGTGCCGCGGATCTGGCGCTCATGCGCCGCATCGACGAGTTGCACCTGGAGCATCCGTTTGCCGGAGCGCGCATGTTGATGCGCCTGCTCAAGCGAGAGGGCATAGTGGTCGGACGCAAGCACGTCGGCACGTTGATGCGCAAAATGGGCATCGAGGCGCTGTATCGCAAGCCGAACTTGAGCCGCAAACATCTGGCTCACAAGATCTGGCCGTACCTGCTGCGCGATCGGAAGATCGAGCGCAGCAACCAGGTGTACGCATTGGACACGACATACGTGCCTATGGCACACGGCTTCGTGTATCTCACGGCTGTGATCGATTGGGCCAGCCGCCGTGTTTTAGCGCACCGGGTCGCGATCACGATGGAAGCTGAGCATGCGGTGGCAGCGCTTGAAGAAGCGTTCGCGAAATATGGATTGCCTGAGATCGTCAACACCGATCAAGGCAGCCAATTCACCAGTACAGTCTTCACCGACGCGGTCCTCTCGCGCGGAATCGCTTTGTCGATGGATGGCAAGGGAAGCTGGCGGGACAACGTTTTTATCGAACGACTGTGGCGCAGCGTGAAGTACGAAGAGATATATTTGAAGGCCTATGAGTCCGTCGGCCAGGCACGCAAGTCCATCGCTAACTACCTGACGTGGTACAAGTGTGTTTCATACTACCCAACCTCGCTATGTGCTTGATAAATCTAGCAGGCTGTTGATCTTTGGAACGGTGTAAACGGGCGTTTGGGGCAATGCGTTAGAGATATTGTGTTCATGATCTTTGTGCGGACGGGTGCGATGCGTGGAATGGACGAGATGCAGGAACCGCTGTTCACGACAGTAAAGCTGGAAGACTTCGTGCCGGCCGATCATCCGTTGCGGCCGGTCCGGCTGCTGGTCAATCAGGCGCTGAAGCGGCTCAATGGATTGTTCAGCGTGATCTATGCGGACAGCGGTCGTGCGTCGATCGCGCCGGAGAAATTGCTGCGTGCCTTGCTGCTGCAGGTGTTTTACTCGGTGCGCAGCGAGCGGATGTTGATGGAACAGATGCGTTACAACCTGCTGTTCCGCTGGTTCGTCGGACTGGCCATCGAGGACGCGGTATGGGATCACTCGGTGTTCTCGAAGAACCGTGACCGGTTGCTGGAACACGAAGTGGTTGAAACGTTCTTTACGGAAGTCATGAGTCTGGCGGACCGGCAAGGCCTGCTTTCGCGCGAGCACTTCTCGGTCGACGGCACGCTGATTCAGGCGTGGGCCAGCCACAAGAGCTTCCGGCCGAAGGACGGCCCGCACGATCCCCCGGCGGGAGGCGGGCGCAATGCCGAGGCTGACTGGAAAGGACGGCGCCGCAGCAACGACACGCACGAATCGGGTACTGATCCCGATGCCCGCCTGTTCAGGAAGAGCAGCGGTTCTGCGGCTATCCTGTGCTACCACGGGCATGTGTTGATGGAGAACCGCTCGGGTCTGGTGGTCGGTGCGCTCGTCAGCCATGCCGATGGTTTTGCCGAACGCACGAGTGCGCTGCGTCTGCTCGATTGCGTGCCGGGGCGTCATGCCAAAACGGTCGGAGCCGACAAGGCGTATGACACGCGTGACTTCGTTCGCGACTGCCGGGCGCGCAAAGTGACGCCCCACGTGGCGCGTCATGATGGGCGCTGGGGCGGCAGTGCCATTGATGGTCGAACCTCGCGGCACGCTGGTTACGGCATCAGCCAGGTCAAGCGCAAACGGATCGAAGAGCATTTCGGATGGGGCAAGACCGTCGGAAAGATCCGGCAGACCGTGTATCGCGGTATCAAACGGGTGGACCAGCACTTCAAACTGACAATGCTGGCAAGCAACCTGACTCGAATGGCGCGAATAATGACGGCAGTACCGGCGGGAGCAACACGATGAGCCGCGCAAACGCGGCTCTTGCGTGGCAGCACGCCCATTGCTCCGTTCGCCAGCCGGGCACTCGCGACGATTCGCCTGGAAATCAGCGATCGATTGCATGCGCGATCCTTTTAAACAGCGCCTCGGTTGTCAAGGCGCAGTGCTTTTCAACAGCCTGCTAGAGAGCCCTGCTGTGCCATTGGTTTTGTGGGGTATCCGCGCCGTGCACGTGCCCTGGCCACGAGTTCCGAGACGGCATCCCCGCTCAGTAAATTGCGATTGAAGATCCACGGACCATTGGGCAACGGATGCTCTGCTGCGATCTCCTTGCGCTCGACCGCAAGTCTGAGCGTTCCGGGGCTCACGCCAACGAACGCCGCAGCCTCGGTCAACGTCATCCAACCTTCAGCGGCACGTCGCTCGCTCGAATAGACAGGGATCTGATGGTAGCTGCGCAACGCGGTGACTCGCTCCTGGGTCCAGAAGTTACCCCGGCCGGTTCGCAGGTCATTGCGATTGAGCACACCAGCAATCACCAGATCCGGACAGATACGGACGAGCTGCCGCACGGCATCAATCGCTTCGTGTGACGTATGCGTGGTGTTCTCACCGCGGCGCCGACGCGGCACGCGAATCTCGGTATGTACTCCGCCTTTCCAGTGAATGACGAGCACAATTTCGCTCGTTGCGTTGTCAACGTCGACTACGACTTCGTGGATCAGGGTGCGCACAATACGCTTCTTCAGTCGGGCGTCGGCCTGCGGCCAGATCGATTCCAACGCTGCAGCAAGATCGGCAAATTCATCGGGCTGGGCGGGCGGCGTCTGACCGCATGTGCGCGTCTGTTGCCCGATACGCGATTCCACTTCCTCCACGCGCAGCAGCGCATCATTCCAGCGCCGCTCCAGTTCGTCTGCGACAAGCCGGTTTTCGGGATCAGCAGCGTCGTATTGTTTCTGCGCACGTTGGGCGGAATAGCGTGCCGCTTGCAGATCCCGCTGCAGCGCGGCCAGCACCTCATCCTGCTTCAGGGTCTCTTCTTCGCGCGCCACCATTGCTGCCTCAATTGCCGCCGGTTGAACGACCTGCAAGACCGCCTCGGCGATGGCCGCGTCCGCGCGCGTGCCACCGAACGCAATGCAACGCGGTTGTCCCTTGTCCAGCCAGCCGCGATGACAGCTATAACGCAAGACGTCGTGCCTGTTACCCGTCTAGTGTAACGTCAGCTTGCTCGCGCAGCGCCGACAGCGCAACAGTCCCGCCAGAAGAGCCTCGCCGTTCTTTGGGGCACCAGCGTGTCCCGCCAGACGCAGGTTGCCATTGATCGCGCACTGGATCCGCTCGAATTCGTCCCACTGAACGTACCCGTCGTGGGCATTGGGAATGAGCGCAAGCCACTCATTTCGAGGTTTGCGGCGATCACGTTTGCGCTGTTCCCCGCCTTCGTAATTGATCGTGCATTCGGTCTTGCCATAGGCATACGCGCCACCGTAGATCGGGTTGGTCAGAATCCGGTACACCGTGCCGTAGCTCGGCCGTTTCCATTGGATTTCGCCGCGCGGCGTGCATGCCGGCAACTGCAGGCCGTGCTCCAGGAACCATAACAACGTCTGACGTACCGATCCAATCGCGCCGAACTGGCGGAACACCGAGCGAATGGCGTCCTGCACGCGCAAATCCGGATCCTTCTCCAGGCGCTGGTCTTCGGTCTTGCAGTAACCCACCGGCGCTGCGACGACTAGTTCGCCTCGCTTGGCCTTCTCCCGCCGAGCTTCGAGCGAACGCTGACGCAGCAGATCCAGCTCGTATTCGTTCAGGCTACCCTTTAAGCCGAGCAGCAAACGATCGTTACTCTGCCGTGGCGCGTACACGGTCTCCTGATCAATCAGCACCGTGTCGACGATGCGGCACACCTCAACCAGCTGCTGCCACTCGCGACTGTTGCGCGCAAATCGCGAAACTTCGCGAGCGGCAACTGCGCCGACGTGCCCAAGACAGACCTCTGCCACCATTCGTTCGAAGCCCGTACGCGTTTGCGTTCCGGCCGCAGAGCGCCCAAGATCCTCGTCGATCACTTCGATCTCCTTCCAGCCCAACTGGTGCAGACGATCCTGCATCGCATACTGCAGCTTCTGGCTCTCCAGATTGTGGCTGACCTGGTAGGCCGACGACTGGCGGACGTACAGCATGGCCTTGCGCGTCAGATGCTGTGCCCGAATCTTGTCACTCATCGCGCACCTCCGGCTCGTGTACGACGGCGAACAGCCCGCGACGGTGTTGCCGCAGCAGTTGCGCCAGCAAACGCACCGTCTCCTGCCGGACCTCCTGCGGCAGGTGCATCCACTGTGGCGTCTTCGGAAAAGGATGAAACAGGTCGAGTTGAGCGCCCGGTTGCGGGCTGGTCTGGCGTCGCATCAGCACCTCCTGTACGGACCAAAGGATGGTGCTCGGCTTGTACCATGCTGCGCTGCCAGGCGGCAGGCGCCTGCGCCAGCAGGTGCTTCAGTTCCCTCAATGCTTCACAGGTGACGGCGGGCGACGTTGCAGAAGTAATGCGACAGCAGGCAACGGGATCAAACATCCACTGCGGCACCTCCAGCAAGCCCGCCGTGTCGAACGGCTCTCGCGCACAGCGCAGCACCGACTCGCCGTTCTTCCTTTCTATCGTGGTGAAAATCCATACCGTGTGTCCGTACCACGGGTGCCAGCGATACAGAACTTCCCTTGACTCGCTGATATGGGCGTTGTGTTGACGGCTTGTACAACCAGCAAAGGCCTCATTCAAGTCTGTCGGACAAGACCCCGGATGAAGCTTATTTCGCGATGCTGCCCGCGATTACATTGGCAGCGTGACCGCCCAGCGTTCCACTTAAAAATCGAAAAAACTGTCCGAACGAACGGGGCCACCTCTTTTCCCTGCGGGACGGGACGAAGCTGTGCGTCCCATTAGCGGTGATTACGGTGGTTGCCCTGCTGCTGATGGACTTGATGTGGAGGAGGCTGTGGGCACGGTGTGAGTTATTCCCGCGGTGAGTGCGTCTGTTGCGTCAGATGTCCGGGCAAGGATGTAACCCCGAGTGGCGACGGACGAGCGTGCCTGGTGATGCACGCAGAGGCGCACCGCATGAGCAGGTGACGATCGCGAGGGCAGAACGATATGCTGGACCTTAGACGATTGCGCTATTTCGTGGCCCTGGCCGACGAACTGCATCTCGGGCGTGCGGCACAGAAGCTGCATGTCGCGCAGCCGCCTCTGACACGCCAGATCGGCCGCTTAAAACGGAACTCGAATTCCCGCTGTTCCAGAGGCAAGCAGGACCATTCAGCTGACGGCGGTGGGTGCGAGGTTTCTGCTGTTCGCACGCAATCGTGGACGACTGCGCGCGGGCCGAGGATTATGCCAGGAAGCTCGCGCGGGGCGCCGCCGGACCTGTGACAACTGGATATTCTGCCTCCGTATCGGAGGAGGCGGGATTCGACACAGTACCCAGGTCCGCCGCTTTACAGGTCCTCCATGTCGGGTGGGCGCTGGTGGAAATGCCGGAGATGCCGTCAGGCATCCTGACCGAGAGCGTTCGGAGCGGGCAGGGTTGTTCGCATCGATCGACACTGACAGAGCACGTCGTCGCCGCGCTCGCACTGGTCAGGCCCGACCATGCAGGCTGGATGTCCCTATGGAACCCAGCGTATGCGCCGATCACGCGCGTTTGAGGCATCCGACAAGAAAGTCTATAAACGAGCGTGCGCGCTGCGAAAGGAACCGGGTTTGTGGGTACACGATGTTGATGTTTAACGGCATCGGGTAGTACTCTGGCATGAGCGATTCGACGCGACCCGCAGTGACGTCTTCGTTCGCTTTCCACTCGGGTACCACGGCAACGCCGAGGTCCGCCAGCATGGCGTCATAGATCGCATCGATATCGTTCACGCGAATGGCGCCGGAAATGTCGACCGCCTGTCGCCCATGTTCGGATTCAAACTCCCACCTGCTAAACCTGACAGCTCCCCCATAGGCGATGCAGCTGTGATCCGCCAGATCAATGGGGGACTCGGGTCGCCCGTGCAGCGACAGGTATCTGGGCGTGGCAACCAGCCGTTGTTGCACAACGCCGAGCGCTCGAGCGATCAGCGTGCTCGGGGGCAACTCGCCGACACGTATCCCCAGTTCCATTCCTTCTTCCACAAGATCGAGCATGTTCTCGGCGAACGCGATATCGATCACAAGGCGCGGATGACGTTCCAGGAACTGCGGCAGCAGTGGCATGACAACGTTGCGCCCGAACGAGCTTGGCATCGTAATACGGAGTGTCCCACCGATACCTTCCGCCGGTAGTCCATGAACTTCAGACTTTACGACGTCCACAGCGTCCAGCAACTGTCGTACGTGTGGATACAACTGCAGTGCTTCGTCGGTCGGGCTCAGTTTCCGGGTCGTTCGTCTGAACAGCTGGATACCCAATGTGGCCTCGAGCGAGGCGATCTGCTTGCTTACCGCTGATTGGGAGATACCCTGATCCCGGCCTACGGCAGAGAAGTTGCCCATTTCAATGGTGCGCAGGAAAGCCTGAAGATTCTGGAGGTTATCCATCACCGGTCCTGATTCGATCCAATCTGGAATATATCTTATACCCGTTAGCTGTGTTTTCGAGTGAATCGAGGGGGAATATATTTGCTTCCAACTAAAACCGTGAACACAGGAGACGAATCGTGGCAGGGAAGAAAATCGGCATCATCGGTGCGGGTACGGCAGGTTTGCATCTGGGTCTTTATCTCCGGCAGCATGACGTGGCAGTGACTATTTTCACCGACCGCAAGCCGGAAGAGTACGCGGGCATGCGATTGCTCAACACTGTGGCCCATCATTCCGTGACCGTGAGACGAGAAGAGTTGCTGGGTGTGAACCACTGGCCTGACGCGGGATATTTCGGCCACTACTATTACATTGGCGGTCCTCAGCCACTGCGCTTCTTCGGCGACCTCAAGGCACCGAGCCGGGCCGTTGACTATCGCATCTACCAGCCCAGGTTGATGGAGGACTTCCTTGAGCGCGGCGGAGAGATCGAATATCAGCTTCTCGAAGCCGACGATGTGCCGAAACTTGCCGCTGCTTTTGATCTGCTTGTGGTCTGTACCGGCAAGGGGCCGCTCGGGCAGATGTTTCAGCATCGTAGCGAATATTCCCCTTTCGACCGTCCGCAACGGATGCTCTGTGCAGGTCTCTTCAAGGGCATTGCACAATCACCTATCCGCGCGGTGACGATGTCCTTCTCGCCGGGACACGGAGAGATGATCGAGATTCCCACGGTGTCTTTTCGCGGCATGACAACCGCACTGGTGATTGAAAACATCCCCGGCGGTGACATGGAAATCGTCGCGAAACAGAAGTATGACGAGGATCCCAAGGCCTATATCCAGATGCTTCTCGGAAAGCTCCGCATCCACCACCCAAGCGTGGCGGAGCGGATCGATGAAAATGAGTTCGACCTGGCAAATAGCCCACTCGACATCCTGCAAGGCGGCGTCACACCGACGGTTCGAACCACGCACATGGCGCTGGGCAACGGCAAGATGGCACTCGCGCTTGGTGACGTGCATGCCACCGTTGACCCGGTCCTCGGTCAGGGTGCCAACATGGCTTCCCATGCAGCCTGGATCGTTGGCGAAGAGATCGTCCGCCAGGATGTGTTTGACGAGCGCTTTTGCGAACACGTCAACATGCGGCGCCAGGATCGGGTGCTGAGCGCAACCCGCTGGACCAACTTCATGCTTACGAACCTCCGGCTTCTTCCGGCGGAATTGCAACAGTTCATTTTCAACCTGTACCAGCATCGCGAGCTCGCAGACGAATTCACTGATAATTTCAATTATCCGGAACGTCAATGGGATTGCTTTTCCAGTCCGCAGCGGATGGCAGCATGGTGCGAACGACTGAAAGCGGGAGAGCAGGACGCAACGTCGGCCCCCATTGCGGCTTAGAAGTGCGGTCTCAATGACAGCGTGTCGGGGACGTTCGCCACGTGGCGGTGGCGATCCTGTCTGAGTAGAAGAGCGACAAGCATGTAGGAGTACAAATGGATACGATGGAAGAGCAGGTTACCCAGGCAGACATCGATGCGCGAACAAGGTTCCGCAGGGCGGTGTCCCTGTTTGCCACCGGCATCGCCGTTGTCACCGTCGAAGGTGAGCAGGTGGGCAGTGTGCATGGCATGACGATAAACAGTTTCACATCGATCAGCCTGGACCCGCCGACGGTCATGATCTCACTGAAGCCGGGCCGCACCCATCGCCTCATAAGCGAACACGGGCGCTACGGAGTAAGCATTCTGCACGATGGGCAGGAAGGACATTCGGCTCAGTTTAGCGGTCGACCGTCTGCGGATCTGATGCCGGAGTTCGAAGTTCGCAACCACATACCGGTGCTCCGCTCAAGCCTGGCATGGTTCGCCTGCGAGGTGATCGAGAGGGTGGAGGTGCATGACCACACACTATTTATCGCGAAAGTGGTGGCGTGTGAAGGAACGGACGGTTCACCGCTTGTGTTCTTCGCGAGCCGATATCACAGGCAGAAATTCTGGATATAGCGCTCGATGTATGCGCGACGCCAGATATCAAAATCAACATAACGGAGACGGGCATGGACAAGTCGCAACAGCGGAAAATGGCAGGGCACGGTGTGCTGATGATCTTCTGCACACTGCTCTTTGGGCTCGGGCTCTGGATGCGTTTACTGGGGGGCTTCGAGCTCTTTCCAGGGTACATGCTGCATTTCAATGTGCCAGGTACACCGGAGGGCTGGGCACGCGCGCACGTTGGACCCGCGTTGAACGGGATGATGGTCATAGCCGTCGCATTCGTCCTTCCGGCGCTCAATTTTTCAGAGAAGGTCGGTACGCTGCTGGGCTGGATCATCGTTGGTGACGGCTGGTCTAACGTCATCTTCTATTTCTTCGCGAATCTGGCGTCTAACCGTGGATTGTCATTTGGCGGTAACCGCTTCGGGCCTGGTGACATCTTCGGCGTGATTGCGCTCGCTCCCGCCTATCTTTTCGGCGTTCTCGCAATGGTCGCATTGCTGATCATTGGTTGGCGCGCCGTTCGACCTTCACGCACGCTCGCGCGGGTCAAGGACGCGCACGCCTGACCGCAGCCGGCGTTTGGGTTTGTGCCGACGTCCGTTCATACCTTCTCCGTTTTTTTTGACAGCGGCACTGCACGCACTGCAAAACGCAATTCACATCATGCAAGTTGTACCCAGAGGACACCGCGATGAACACCATAGTGACCGAAACCCCGCAGAGACACGTCCCGAACCTGCGCACGCACATGCTGATTGCCGGCGAATGGCGGGAAGCTCAGTCGGGGAAAACGATTGCGGTTTTTGACCCGGCGACCGGCCGGGAGATCGCATCCGTTCCCGATGCTGGCGCGGCTGACGTCGACCTCGCAGTCCTCTCGGCTGCAAAGACGTTCAGATCGCGCGAGTGGCGAACGATGTTGCCGGCCGCCCGCGAACGTATCCTGCTGCGACTCGCGGATCTTATCGAGGCGAATGGAGAAGAACTCGCGCTTCTGGAAACCCGTAATAACGGCAAGCTGCTCGCTTATTCGAGAATGTTCGAAGTTGGGGGGGGCGCGCAATGGCTTCGCTATATGGCCGGCTGGGCAACGAAGATCGCCGGGTCGACACTTGACCTCTCGTTGCCTCTCCCGCCGGGAGTGCGTTCTTCTGCGTTGACCCGCCGTATTCCTGTCGGGGTCGTTGGGGCGATTATTCCATGGAATTTCCCATTGCTGATGGCGATCTGGAAAATCGCGCCCGCTCTTGCCTGCGGCAATACCGTGGTGCTCAAGCCCGCGGAAGAGACGCCCTTGACCGCCTTGCGGCTCGGGGAGCTTGCGCTGGAAGCCGGGCTGCCACCGGGCGCGCTCAATGTCGTGACAGGCCGCGGTGAGACAGCAGGTGCGGCACTGGTCGCACATCCGGGTGTCAACAAGATCGCGTTCACCGGATCGACAGAGGTTGGCCGGTTGATCGGCGCGACATGCGGGCAGAACCTTAAGCCCGTTTCACTCGAGTTGGGCGGAAAGAGTCCTGTTCTGGTCCTTGAGGATTGCGATCCGGCCACTGCTGCGGAGGGCGCCGCGGGTGCGATATTTTTCAATCATGGGCAGGTTTGTACGGCGGGATCGCGTCTTTACGTTCACCAGAATATCTATGACGAGGTATTGGGGAAACTCTCGGCGATTGCCGACAACATCGTTCTAGGCGCGGGCCTGGATGATTCGGCACAGATGGGACCTCTCGTGTCTCTGCGCCATCAACAGCGCGTCACCTCTCTCATCCAGTCAGGCATCGAGGACGGGGCGGAACTGCTTTGCGGCAGTGGATCGACTCCGCCGGATGGTTATTTTGTTCGACCGACGGTGTTTGCAAACCATGATAACCGCCCGATCCGGCTCCTCAAGGAGGAGGTGTTTGGTCCGGTGCTGGTGGCCATGCCATTTTCGGATCTTGCTGAAGTGGTTGCCGATGCCAACGATTCGGCCTATGGGCTTGGCGCAAGCGTCTGGACAAATGATCTCTCCGCGGCCCTGTCACTGACCGACTCGATCGAGGCAGGAACGGTCTGGATCAATACCCACAACATGGTCGATCCGAATCTGCCGTTTGGCGGGTTCAAAAGTTCGGGTATCGGTCGGGAGCATGGTGCTGCGGCGATTGATGCCTACACCACGACGAAGTCTGTCTGTATCGCGTATTGAAAGCAGGGAGGCGGATACCCCAACCGGTACCCGGATAGTAGTAGCAACAAAAAATCCCAAAAAAATCCAAGGAGACAGAAGGTGATTTTTCCAACAGCCGGGTTTTCCATAGGTAAAGCTGCTTATGGTTTAGCAGTACTTATGCTGTTCTCTACTGCTGCCAGCGCGCAAAGCACGCCGACGACGCCGACCACACAGGACGACAGTCATTGGTGGATTCGTGCCGGGGCGGCCTGGATTGCGTTCAATGCGAACGCCGACCTGAAGGCTGGTGGCCAGCCCGTACCAGGCGCGAATGCAGACGTGAAGAACAATGCGGCATTTCTCGCGGAATTTGGCTACCGGATTACGCCAGGCGTGTCTCTGGGACTCACCGTGGGCGTGCCGCCTACAACGACATTGACGGGAACAGGAACCGTGGCGAGCGCAGGGACCATCGGGAAAGTGAAGTATGCCCCGGCCGCATTGACGCTTCAGTACCAGTTCCAGGGGCTTGCGCGCTACAACCTGTATCCGTATATAGGCGCTGGCGTGACATACCTGAAGATATTCAACACAACGGACGGCTCCGTCACTGATTTTCAGGCACGCAACGCGTGGGGTGGACTGGGGCAGATCGGCCTCGAGTACCGGATAACGAAACACATCGGGGTCTTCGTCGACGTGAAGAAATTCATCGTGCGCAGCAGTGCAACGGGGTATCTCGGCCCGGCGCCTGTTCATGCGGCAGTCCGTCTTGATCCACTCGTCACCCAGGCTGGCATTGCATTTCGCTTCTAGACGTGCTCTATCGGTGGATACCGAACAGCTCGATGGAAGGGCCAGGAGGGTGGGGACTTCCAGTCAGGCGATAAAGTTGTTCAACCTACCGCACACGCCGCGGCGAAAAAGCCGGAATCTGAGAGACGCCTGGGATTTGCTCCGTGATTGCGGTCGCGGGGACCTTTCTGTGGCGCGACAATCTGGATGAGCGCAGGCCAAAATGATTGTCGCCGCGCAAAGTGACTTCTTCTACCACCCCACTCCGCTCGAGATCGGCGAGTGCAGCGTTGGCGGTCGGGCCCGAAAGCCCCGTGCGCTCGATGGGGATGTTTGCGGTAAGGAGCGGATACTCCTGCAGGAGGTCGTGAACGCGTAGCGCCGATCCCGCGCGGTCGCTTTCGGTCGTGATGTGTTCCGGATCCGCCTTGAACAGACTGACGATCAGCGTGGCGGTTTTGAATGTCTGGTTGTGGTTGGCCGTTTCGGCAACGCCGGTAAGGAAAAACTCGAGCCAGCGTTTCTAGGCACCGCGTTCGCGAACTTCCAGAAGGAGCCAGTAATAATCCGTACGGTGTGTCTTGAGATATTCGCTGAGGTACAGCAGTGGGGACCGCAACACCCGTGCACGTTGAGGTAAAGAGTAACGATCAGGCGGCCGATCCCGATGGCCGCCGAGTATTCAATGGGCGTCGCTCGGGTAGCAAATGCGGAGCCGGCGTGCGAGCGTGGTGAGCCGGTTGTCCAGCGTCCAGATCTGGGCGCCAGGGGTCATCAAGGTCGAGGCCAGCAGCGTCAGGTCGACGCCGCCGCAACCCTGGCCATACAGTTGCTCGGTTTCGATGAACTGCATGACCTCATTCCATGTCGCCTGCTGTGCATGGCGCAACAGGCCGATATCATGGAGAGAGCGTGCCCGCGGCGCGGGCGGGGTTCCGCACGCGAGTTCAACGAGCACGAGTGGATGGGTAAGCGCCTGATCGGTGGTGATCAGATGAACGAGGGGCTCGTTGCGTCGGCGGAAATGGTCGACCCACACCGAAGTATCGATCAGTACGTTCACTGTTCGTCGGCCTCGGGTCGACGGCGTGGGACATCTGCCATTCCGGGGACGGTACCGCCAAGCGCGGCGAGGCGCTTGGCTGCCTGGACGCGGACGAATGTCTGCATCGCTGTCCGGAACAGGTCGGTCTTGTCCGTACCCGGGTCGGCGAGTTCCAGCGCCTCCTGATAGAGCGCGTCATCGATCGTAACGGTGGTCCGCATGGCAGCCCGCTCCTTTTTTGATGCATATAGGCATCAATTTTAGCATCAAAAGAGACAATCCCAGACTTCTTGCGGGCAGGCCGGCCGCAGCCGTGGGCGTGAGACCCGCTCCCATCGTGCCTTGATCAAGCAGATGGCGACCGGGTTAATTAACGAGGGCGCTAATGCAAACGCACTTAAACGGGTGGCAGAGGACGTGTGGATGGACGACTGGCGCGTCGTGCGTCAAGGGGAGGTGCGGATGGTAGTGCCGCGCTTACAGCGCAGGCGGAACAGCGGTTGAACCCGTTGACCTAGAGAAGGCACTTTTTGGGCCGTTGAACCTTTGTTGAACCTTTGCCGAATTTCGGGCAAAGAAAAAGGGCTTAGCGTGCGCTAAGCCCTTGAATTCATTGGTGGGGCGTGAGTGACTCGAACACTCGACCTACGGATTAAGAGTCCGCTGCTCTACCAACTGAGCTAACACCCCCAACAGAAGAAAGATTATGCACGAGCATTTCAGGCTTGGCAAGTCCTTTCTGCAAATTTCCTGAGAATATTTCGTCACGACAACGGTGACTGCCGGCCCGATAACGAGCGATCGCAGTTTTCGTGCTCCCGGTATGATGACGCCACACGTGTTGCGCGGCGGTCGCGCAACGCTTTCTGGGCTTTCGAAGATGGACGAAAACGCAGTCCGCGAATTGCTGGATCGCCTGCTGGCCCCCTGGGTCCGCTCGCTCGGTCTGGTCCCCGTGTCGATCGGCGACGACAGCGTCACGCTGCGCCTGCCGTTTTCCGGCGAATTCCGCCATTCGGGCGGTGTGATCTGCGGCCAGGTGTTCACGGCGGCCGCCGATACCGCGATGGTGGTCGCGATCTCGGCCGCGCT
Organism: Burkholderia sp. AU4i; assembly: GCF_000466765.1. Classification (NCBI taxonomy): domain Bacteria; kingdom Pseudomonadati; phylum Pseudomonadota; class Betaproteobacteria; order Burkholderiales; family Burkholderiaceae; genus Burkholderia; species Burkholderia sp. AU4i. The sequence continues at coordinate 76,742 of NZ_ASSI01000078.1, forward strand.
CGGCGAGTTCCGGCCGATGACGACCGTATCGTTGAACACGAACTTCATGCGTCCCGTGCGCAAGGGCGACGTGCTCGTCACCGCGCGCGTGCTGCGGATGGGCCGCAATCTCGTATTCGGCGAAGTCGAGCTGTTCGACGAAGACGGCAAGATGGCCGTTCACGCGACGTCGACCTACGCGCTCGTCAGCTGAGCGGCGCGATGTTCGACCAGATCGTCTTTGCGGGTGGCGGCAATCGCTGCTGGTGGCAGGCAGGCTTCTGGGACGTCGCACAGCCGGCGCTCGGCCTGCGCCCGCGCGTGATCACCGGTATCTCGGCCGGCGCGGCAACTGCCTGCATGCTGTATACACGCGACGCCGCCTGGGTGATGCGCTATTACGAAGAGGCGCTGCGCCACAACCGGAAGAACGCGTACTGGGGCAACCTGTTCGGGCGCGAGCCCGTGTTTCCGCATTACCGGATTTACCGTCAGGCGCTGCTCGACATCTACGGCGAACCGTTCGCGAAGCTTGCCGCGGCGCCGGAGATCCGCATCGGCGTGTCGCATGTGCCGCGCTGGCTCGGTGCGCGCAGCGCAGTCGCCGCCGGCCTTGTCGCGTACAACATCGAGAAGTACGTGCGCAAGACGCTGCACCCGACGCTCGGGCGCACGCTCGGCTTTCGGCCCGAATTCGTGCGTGCGCAGGCCTGCACGCAAGTCGAGGAACTCGCCGACCTGATCCTGCAGTCGTCCTGCACGCCGCCGTTCACGCCGGTGCTGCGCCGCGGCGGCCGGCCGGTGCTCGACGGCGGGATGGTCGACAACGTGCCGGTCGACGCGCTCGACCCGACGCCGGGCGACGTGCTGGTGCTCGTCACGCGGCTGTATCCGCGCCCGCAGATGTTCACGGTCGCGCATGGCGAGCAGCGTCGGCTGTACGTCCAGCCTTCGAGCAAGGTGCCGATTTCGAGTTGGGATTACACGAGCCCGTCGCAGATGCGGCATGCGTACGATCTCGGTCGGCGCGACGGCGAGCATTTCCTTACGCGCGTCGATGCGATGACGGGTGGCCGCGTGGCCGCCTGACGATCGGGAATGGAGGAGCGGGGCTGCGGCGTGCGCAGCCCGCGCGGTCAGCGCTTGCGGATCGGCGTCAGCGCTTCCGGGTTGGCAACGCTCGACATGTCGCCGTCGTCGAACGCGAGGATGTTGCGGAACGCCGCGCTGAAGTAGAGCTCGTAGCTTTCGCGCTCGACGTAGCCGATGTGCGGCGTGCAGATCACGTTTTCCATTCGCAGCAGGCTGTAGCCCTGCAGGATCGGCTCGCTCTCGAACACGTCGATCGCGACCATCCCCGGACGGTTGTGCGACAGCGCGTTGACCAGTGCGTTGTCCTCGAGCAGTTCGGCGCGGCTCGTGTTGACGAGCAGCGACGTCGGCTTCATCCGCATCAGGTCTTCCTGCTTCACGATCCCGCGCGTGTCGTCGTGCATGCGCAGGTGCAGCGACAGCACGTCGCTCTGCTCGAACAGCGCTTCGCGGCTTTCGGCGGCCGTATAGCCGTCGGCGCGCGCGGCCTCGAGCGAATGCTCGCGGCCCCAGATCAGCACGTTCATCCCGAACGCCTTGCCGTAGCCGGCGACGAGCCGGCCGATCTTGCCGTAGCCCCAGATGCCGAGCGTCTGGCCGCGCAGTACCTGGCCGAGGCCGAAGTTCGGCGGCATGGCCGACGTCTTCAGGCCCGACTGCTGCCAGGCGCCCTGCTTCAGGTTCGCGACGTACTGAGGGATGCGGCGCTGGGCGGCCATCACGAGCGCCCAGGTCAGCTCGGCGGGGGCGACCGGCGAGCCCGTGCCTTCGAGCACCGCGATGCCGCGGTCGGTACAGGCTTCGAGGTCGATGTGGCTCGACACGCGGCCGGTCTGGCTGATCATGCGCAGGTTCGGCAGCTTTGCGAGCAGTTGCGACGAAATCGGGGTCCGTTCGCGAATCAGCACGAGCGCCTCGACTTCCGCCAGACGGCTGGCGAGTTGTCCCAATCCGCGCACCGTATTGTTGAAGACCTTCACGTCGTGGCCGGCAAGCATCTCGAAGCAGTTCAGCTTGCGGACGGCGTCCTGGTAGTCGTCGAGGATGGCAATTTTCATGATGAGCGGGTGTCGCGCGTTGAAAGCGGCGGTGGCGGCGGCGCACCTCGCGCACCCGTCCCGCCCGGCCGGGGCCGACATGATGCTATGTCAGCCGCCTTCGTGGTGTCTTTTTAACAGGTTGTTACGCTCCGCCGCAATTGGCGGCGGCCTGACCCGGCGCCGCTCGCGGGCAGGGCAGAAGGGTGCGCTGTTGTGTCGCATCAAATACGTCCTTCCTGATTCGGCCGCTTACACGACGAGGTTCACCCAATTGTTGTCCCAATCGGAATAATTGGATCAACTATCCGCAGAGGGCGAGGATTTTTGACTATTTTTATCGTCAACCGGGGCCTTGTTGAGCAACTCTGCATCATTTCCGCTGTCGTAGGAGAATTACGCATTTGCTTCATCTTTTTGAAGTTGTAACAGCGGCAGGAGTCGTTTATGGATCATTTGCAGTCGATGCGCGTGTTCGTCAAGGTTGCAGATCTCGGCAGTTTCGCGCGGGCCGCGAGTGCAATGGATATCTCCAACGCGGTCGCGACGCGTCACGTCGCCGATCTGGAGGGCAGGCTCGGCACGCGTTTGCTGAACCGCACCACGCGCAGCCTTTCCCTGACCGAGTCAGGCCAGGTCTATCTGGAGCGTGCCCGCCAGATCCTCGATGAGCTGGAAGACGTCGAGCAGATGGTCGTCGCACGCAATCACGAGCCGGTCGGCACGCTGCGCATCGTCGCGCCCGTCGTGTTCGGCCTGCATAACCTCGCGCCCGTGTTGCAGTCGTACACGGAGAATTTCCCGAAAGTGGTGCCGGATCTCACGCTGGTCGACCGGCAGGTCGATCTGGTCGAGGAAGGTTTCGATGTCGGCATCGTCGTCACGCGCCAGATGCGCAGCGCGAGCATCGTCACGCGGCGCCTGACCACCGGCTGCATGACCGTGTGCGCAACGCCGAGCTATCTGGAGAAGCACGGCGTGCCGACCCATCCGGAGCATCTCGCCGAGCATCCGAGCCTGAGCCTGCCGACCGAATACTGGGGCGACGAGCGTGTGTTCACGGGGCCGGACGGCGAAGTGCGCGTGCGCCCGACGAACGTGATCGTCGCGAACAACACCGCGATGCTGCGCCAGTTCGCGCTGCTCGGGATGGGTGTCGCGATCCTGCCGAGCTACCTGATCGGCAGCGACATCGCGCGCGGTGCGCTCGTGCGGTTGCTGCCGGATTTCCGGCTGCCGCAGGTCGAGATCAACATCGCTTACCCGAGCCGGCGCCATCTGCCCGCGAAGGTGCGCACGTTCATCGACCACCTCGTCGAGCACTTCAGCCACTCGACCGACGCGACGATGGGTGAGCAATGGGCCGCGCAGAGCTCCGCGCTCGCGCCGATCGGTGTCGAGACGCGTGCCGAGCAACCGGAATCGGCCGACCCGAACCTGTCGCCGCGCCTGCCGCGTTCGCCGCGCACGCGCGTCGCGGCGCCGTCGCCGCTGTAACGGCGCGACGGCCCGGGCGGCCGGGCGTCGGTTACCGCGTCGGTTACCGCCGGCACAAAGAAAAAACGCGGATCGAGCAGTCGATCCGCGTTTTTTTTATGGCTGCCTGCCGAAGCAGGACGCGCGGGAGAAAGCCCGCCCGGCGTCCAGGCTGTTACGAGCCCGTCTTGCGGGTCGTCGTCTTGCGAGCCGCCGTCTTGGTGGCGGCAGTCTTCGCGGCGGTCTTGCGAGCCGGTGCCGGTTTCTCGTCTGCACCTTCCGTCACGGTTTCGGCATCCTTCGTCGCCGATTTCGCAGTCTTCTTGGCGGCGGCGGCTTTCGGTTCCTTCTTCTCGAACTCGAAGCCGATCTTGCCGTCCGGCTGCTTCACGAGGAACGCCTTGAAGTTGCGGCCGGTGCGCGACGACTTGAAGTTCGGCAGCAGATCCGTGCGGCCGTCGGCCAACAGCTTGCCCATCTGCTCGCGCGAGATTTCCTGCTGCAGGATCACCTTGCCCGAGCGGAAGTCGCACGTCTTCGGGTTGGCCACCGAGTGCTCGCACACGTAGCTCATCCCGTGCTCGAACACGCGGCCCTTGCACTTCGGGCACGCGCCGACCGGTTCCTGCGTGGAGAAGTCGGGCGCCTCGCCTTCCTCGCCGCCCGTATCCTGGCCGAAATCGAACTCGAGCTTGTAGTTCTTCGTCTCGTCGTCGAACGAGAGCTTCAGGATCGCCGAGAACGGGCGACCCATCTTGCTGCGGAATCCGGAAAGCGGGCCGATCGTCTTTTCCCGCAGCAGTTCCTCGACTTCCGCGATCTCGAACTGCCGGCTGCCCGGGATCTTCGAGATCGAGAACTCGCACTTCGTGCACGCGAAGCGGCGGTAGTTTTCCTTCACCTGGCCGCCGCAGTTCGGACACGGCGTCTCGAGCGTCGCGTAATCGCCGGGGATCGTGTCGGAATCGTATTCCTTCGCGCGCTTGACGATCTGCTGCGTCATGCGGGCGATTTCCTGCATGAAGGCGTCGCGCCCGAGGTTGCCGCGCTCCATCTGCGACAGCTTGTATTCCCATTCGCCGGTGAGCTCCGGCGCGGTCAGTTCCTTCACGCCGAGGCCGCGCAGCAGCGTCATCAGCTGGAACGCCTTCGCGGTCGGGATCAGTTCGCGGCCTTCACGCACGAGGTACTTTTCGCCGAGCAGGCCTTCGATGATCGCCGCACGGGTGGCCGGCGTGCCGAGGCCCTTCGCGGCCATGGCTTCGCGCAGTTCGTCGTCCTCGACGAGCTTGCCCGCGCCTTCCATCGCGGACAGCAGCGTCGCTTCCGAATAGCGTGCGGGCGGCTTCGTGACGAGCGCGACGGCGGCGATTTCGTCCGTCTTCACCTTCTCGTCCTTCTGCACCGGCACGAGGTTCGCGTCCGCGCCTTCGGCGTCGCGGCCGTACACCTGCAGCCAGCCCGGCTCGACGAGCACCTTGCCCTCGGTCTTGAAGTGATGGCCGGCGACTTCGGTGATCCGCGTCGTGACACGGAATTCGGCGGCCGGGAAGAACACGGCGAGGAAGCGCTTCACGACCATGTCGTACAGCTTCTGCTCCGGCTCGGACAGCGACTTCGGTGCCTGCAGCGTCGGGATGATTGCGAAGTGGTCGCTGATCTTCGAGTTGTCGAAGATGCGTTTGTTCGGCTTCACCCAGCCCTTGTCGAGCACCTGCTTCGCATGCGGCAGGTAGTTGTTGCTCTCCTTGAGCATCTCGAGCGTGGACTGGACCGTGGACAGATAGTCTTCCGGCAGTGCGCGCGCGTCGGTACGCGGGTAGGTCAGCACCTTGTGCTTTTCATACAGCGCCTGCGCGAGACCGAGCGTGTTCTTCGCGGAGAAGCCGAAGCGGCTGTTCGCTTCGCGCTGCAGGCTCGTCAGGTCGAACAGCAGCGGCGACAGTTGTGTCGACGGCTTCGATTCCTCCGAGACCGTGCCGACCTGGTCGCGGCACGCGGCGACGATCGTTTCGGCAGCCGGCAGGCTCCACAGGCGGGAGTCGCGCTTTTCCGGATCGAATTCGTCGCGCTTGAATTTCGGGTCGAACCACTTGCCTTCGTAGAAGCCGCCCGCGCACGCGAATTCCGCCTTCACTTCCCAGTAGTCGCGCGGGATGAAGCGGCGGATTTTCTCTTCGCGTTCGACGACGATCGACAACGTTGGCGTCTGAACGCGGCCAACTGTCGTCAGGAAGAAGCCGCCGCCCTTGCTGTTGAACGCGGTCATCGCACGGGTGCCGTTGATCCCGACGAGCCAGTCGGCTTCCGAGCGGCAGCGTGCGGCGTCGGCGAGCGGTTGCATGTCGGTGTCGCTGCGCAGGTTCGCGAAGCCGTCGCGGATCGCCTGCGGGGTCATCGACTGCAGCCACAGGCGCTGAACCGGCTGCTTCGCCTTCGCGTGCTGTGCGATCAGGCGGAAAATCAGCTCGCCCTCGCGCCCCGCGTCACATGCGTTGATCAGGCGGTCGACGTCCTTGCGCTTCATCAGCTTCGTGAGCACCTTGAGGCGCGACTCGCTTTTTGCGATCGGGTTCAGGTCGAAATGCGGGGGGATGACGGGCAGATGCGCGAAGCTCCATTTCCCGCGCTTGACCTCGTACTCTTCCGGGGCGGCGATTTCCAGCAAGTGGCCGACAGCGGACGAAAGGACGAAATCGTCGCTCTCGTAATACTCGTCATGCTTGGTAAAGCCGCCCAAAGCGCGTGCGATGTCGTTCGCGACAGAAGGCTTTTCCGCAATGATCAGTGCTTTGGACATGACAGGTGTGTGTTGGTAGACCGGGTTCGCCGGTTGTGGGGCCCTTTAACGACCGCTTTATAGCACACGCCGACGCGACGGCGGCTCGGCGTGCAAAAAGCGGCTCATCATAGAGGGGGCCTGCAACGGCGGCAAGCGCCCGGCGCGGCGGCGCGCGCAAACGGGCGCAAAACCGCCGGGCCGGCTCGCGAATTCAGGCTTCGACGGTCAGGACGTTGCGCAATTTCGGTGCGTGCGGCGCACCGGGTACCGCACTCAGGTCGGACAGCATCCGCTCGACGATTGCCGCATGCGGCAGCACCGTGCCGAAGAAACGTGCGGTATGGGTATCTTCGATCAGGATCGTCGGGAAATTCTCGACGTCGAGATCGTCGAGCTGGTCGGCATGCGTTTCGATGTCGATCCAGGCGAAGCAGGCGTCCGGATGCGCGTCGGCGAGCTGGTCGAAGGCCGTCCGGTAGTCGCGGCACGTGCCGCACCACTCGGCGCACAGGCAGGCGACGAGCAACGTGCCGGGATCGGCGAGGCGCTCGGCGATCCGATCCGCATCGGTGTCGAGGTTCAGCGCGGGCATGGATTTCCTTGGATATCGTCGGCGGCTTGGCCGCCCCTATGCGGGGGAATGTAGCACGCCGTGCGCGGCCGGGGTGGGCGCTGCGTCAAGGCGCGCGAAGCGTCCGCCGGGGACGCTCGCGACGCGACCGGCCAGCTCGAGCGCGAGCAGCGCGCCGTGCAGCACGTCGTCGGCCAGGCCGCTGTGTTCGGCGAGCCATTCGTAGGTGACGGGGCCGTATCCCAGCGCGGCGAGTACGGCCTGTTCGGACGGGCTGCAGGGTAGCGCCGGCGATGCCTCGACTCGCGCCGGCGGGCCGGCTGCAACGAGCGGATCGGCCGGATCGGCCTGTGTGACGCCGGCGGCTCCGGTTCCGCGGAGGCTGGCGGCGCTGGCGAGCTGATTTCCGGTGCACGATGCATCGCCCGCCGCGCGAACCGCCGGTTCGCCCAGCCCGTACTCCTCGAGCACGTCGAGCGGCGCCGCCGTCAGCTTCGCGCCGTCGTGGATCAGTGCGTGGCAGCCCTGCGCGAGCGGCGCGTGGATCGAGCCCGGCATCGCGAACACATCGCGCCCCAGTTCGTTCGCGAGCCGCGCGGTGATCAGCGAGCCGGAGCGCGGGGCGGCCTCGACGACGAGTACGCCGATCGCGAGCGCGGCGATCAGCCGGTTGCGTTGCGGGAAGTGTGCGGCGCGGGCTGGTGTGCCGAGCGGCCACTCCGACACGATCGCGCCGTGAGCGGCGATTTCGTGGGCGAGCGCACGGTGTCGCGCCGGATAGACGAGATCGGCGCCGGTCGCGATCACCGCGACCGTGCCTGACCGGCCGTCGAGCCCGCCGCGATGCGCGGCGCCGTCGATTCCTAGTGCGAGGCCCGACACGATCGGTAGCCCGGCGTCGGACAGCTCGCGGGCGAAGCGCGTCGCGTCGGCGAGACCCTGCGGCGTCGCGTGGCGGCTGCCGACCACGGCGAGACCGCGCGCGTGCAGCAGGTCGAGACGGCCCTTTACATATAGCAGCGGCGGCGGATCGTGCAGGTCGCGCAGCCGCGGCGGGTAGGCCGGATCGTTGAGCGTGACGAGCGCGTTGCCCGGCGCGTCGAGCCAGGCGAGCACGGCGTCGGTGCGCGCGTCGAGGTCGCCGCGCTCGCTCGCGCGCACGGCCTGGGCCGCGGCGGGGCTGGTTGCG
>NZ_ASSI01000079.1:0-19511 GCF_000466765.1 Burkholderia sp. AU4i
TGACACCGGGCGGCCATCGGCTACGGTCGCGGGTGTCGGGCGGGAACTCAGGGGGCAGGCGGCTGCGAAGCTCCGGGTTTGACCGGGATGAGCCGCCGCGCGGCGAGCGCGATCGTGGGGGCCGCCTGTGCGGCCTCCACCTGACCAGGTCTTTCAGGGGTTAAAAGGGGGTTGCGTCAGGGATTGATGCCCGGCAGGGCCGGGACGCCGCAGGCGGCCCGGTGCGAAGGCACGAAAGCCCGGCCCGCAACGTGAGTGGAGGGAGACGTCCGGCTGGCCGTCACATGCAACACCATCGCCCGTCAATCGGGTCATCGTGGGTCAGTCCATCAGGGGAAACCGCCGTGCCGCGTATTACTGTCGCGGCGCCGGTAACGGGTGCGAACGGTGTGACGGCATGTAATGCATGCGCGACGACCATGTTGCAGCAATCACAGGATGAATCAGGTGATCGCGCGATGGCCATTGCTGCTGATGAGAGAATCCCCGGCGGCGCCGCCGCTGGCTCGTCGCAGGGCGCGTGCTTGCTACAATAGCAACCCGTTCAAGCAACGAAAGCAGCGTGACATAGCGATGCCTGTGCAGCCAGAGAGTGAATCCGTGGACGTTCCCCGGGCAGCGAACAAGCCCCGGCGGTTAACGCTTGCCAGCGCGCTGGCACAGCGGGAGCGAACAAGCGCATCCATCGGCTCGCGCATCCATGCGGACGTGTTCGAGCTTGAGGTGGTGGACATCGGACCCTACACGGATCGGGACGGAAACGTCGTGACCTTCCTTGCGCGCCCGGCCGGGGATGCCGTGCCGCGCACCGGTGACATCCTCAGAACCGCCTGGGGTATCTGCAGGGTTGTGGAGTGACCCGCGCACCGCGCGTCGACGGCACGCCGGTGCGCGCGAAACCGGTCGTCAGCCAGGGGCATGAAGAAGTGACCGGTGAGAAACGCAGATGCAGGTTCCCCCCGGTCCCCTATGGCGCCGTCAGTCAGACGCTGCCTTCGCGCTCAACGACGAGAATGCGCGCCTCGCCCCGCGGATGGGCGACGTGTTCGCAGCCAACTCCCGCGTAAAAGACATCTCCGGCGGCCAGCGTGACGACCCGTTCTTCGCCCGCCTCACGATAATGCATGTCTACCGTTCCATCGAGCACAGCGAACACCTCTTCGCCGTCGTTCACATGCCAGCGGTACGGCTGGTCTGTCCAGTGCAGACGTACGCTGATGCCGTGCATCGTCGCGATGTCGAGCGCACCCCACGCGCGGTCTGGCGTGAACTCGCGGCTGCGGATGACTTTCACGGCTGGCTCCTGACTGAAGAGGTATCCATCGTAGCCTGGGGTGCCCATAACCGTGCTGGCGGCGCGCTTCGCGACGCAGCGCGCATGAAGGGATCCCGATGATCGGTTACAGGCGCCGCGCGCCCGACGTGCCCGCGAGCTGTGAGGGCGGGAAGCCGAGTGCGTGCCGGAACATGGTGGAGAAGGCCGGCGCATTCGCATAGCCGAGCTCAGCCGCGACTACGTGCAGCGGAACGCCCCGGCCGATCAGGTCGATCGCACGTGAGAGCCTGAGCTGACGGCGCCAGATTGCGAAGCTCGTATTCAGCTCGCGCTGGAAAAGCCGGGCCAGCGTCCTGTCGCTCGCGCCGACCACGCGGGCCCATTCCTGGAGCGTGCGGTCCGAGCCGGGCTCCTCCATCATCGCGGCGCACAGCGTGCGCAACCGTCTTTCTGAAGGCAACGGCAAGCCCAGGGGCAGCGTGGGTGCTTCACGGATTTCCTCGAGCAGCAGCTGCATGGCGAGGGACCGGTGGCGGGGCGAAGCCGGCGCGCTGCCGGCGACCGATTCGGTGAGCACGCGCATCAGGTCGGAGACTTCGATGACCGAGCACGCATCGGGCGGTAGCGGCGATGCACCCGGCTCGATATAGAGCGCGTGAAACTCGACGTGCCCAAGCATGACCACCTGGTGGTCGATGCCGGGCGGAATCCACACCGCACGCCAGAGCGGCACGATCCACATCATCCCGGGCGCGCTGACACGGATGCTCCCGACCCGCGGGCAGGCGAGCTGCCCCCAGGTGTGCCGGTGCCACTCGATGATGCCGTCCGGTGGCGGCAGGCGCAGGTGCGCCATGACCGGCTCCTTGCGGGTGGGCACTCTCTTGGGCTGCGGATCCCAGGCATCGCGTCGTGGCATGTTTTCGTAAGAAGATGTCTGTCAGTCGAATCATCGCCATTGTACAACTGCCTATGATGAAAGCAGTTGAGCGAAGAGACGATGGTGGGAGACGACAGTGGGTGAACTGAAGGCAGCCAGGGTCGAAGTGGAGGGACCTGCGCGCAAACCCGGGCGCAGGTCGGTGCATGCGCGTTACGGGGAGCAGATCGGCACGGGACTGTTGATCCTGTGGGTGGTGGCGGCGCTCTTCCTGACGCGACACGTACCGCTCATCCGCGGCTATCCGGTGGCTATGTCCCAGGCGGCGATCGTTGTGTTCTTCACGGTCTGTTCATGGGCGCTCGGGCTGCTCAAGGAGCCCGTGACGACGCTGCTGTTTTTCCTCTTCGCGATGCTGTTCAGTGTCGCGCCGGCGCAGACCGTTTTCGCGGGGTTTTCGTCTCCCGCCTGGTGGCTGGTTTTCGGCGGCGCGATCACCGGCGTGGCGGTACGCGTGACAGGGCTCGCGGGCCGTTTCAGCAATTTCCTGCTGGCCGCGAGGATCGACACATACGGGCACTATGTTGCCGCGGTCGCGCTCGGTGCCGTAGCCCTCGCGTTCGTGATGCCGTCGACGACGGGCCGGGTCCTGCTGCTCACGCCGCTCGCGCTGACCCTGGCGGACCGCCTGGGTTTCGGGCCCGGACGTCGCGGACGCACGGGACTGGTGATGGCGGTCGCTGCGGGAAGCTACATGCCGCCGACGACGATCCTGCCTGCGAACATCCCGAACTCGGTGCTGCTTGGCGCGGCGCAGTCACTCTATGGCGTCCACCTGCATTACGGCCCGTACTTCCTCCTGCATTTTCCCGTGCTCGGCGCGCTGAAGACCGTCGTCCTTGTCTGGCTTATCCGCCGCCTGTTTCCGGACCGCGTCGAGTCTGTTTCCCGGCCTGAAGCGATTGACGGGCGGCTGTCGGGACGGGAATGGACGCTCACAGTCATCCTTGGACTGTCGCTGCTGTGCTATGCGACCGACTTCTGGCATGGCATCTCTCCGGCTTGGGTGAGCCTCGCCGCTGGCGTGGCGTGCCTGCTTCCGCAGACGGGAATCGTGCCGGCGAAGGACTTCAGCGAGCAGGTCCACGTTACGCCACTCGTGTACGTCGCCGGATTTCTGGGGCTCGGCGCGCTGATTTCGGAATCCGGGCTCGGGGGCTGGGCGGCCGGTCTGATACTGCACTGGGTGCATATGATGCCGGGCCACACGCTCGCGAACGTGATCTGGCTTGAGCTGACTGGCGCATGCATCGGACTGCTGACGACCTTGCCGGGGCTGCCCGCGGTTCTGACGCCGGTGGCGGGGCAGTTCGCGCATGCGAGTGGATTACCGCTGTACACCGTGCTGATGCTTCAGGTGCCGGTGTTCTCAACGGTTTTCCTGCCGTACCAGTCGCCGCCCATGATGATCGCGATGCATATGGGCGGCGTTTCCCTGCGGGACGGGACGAGGCTGTGCCTCTGCCTTGCGGCGATCACGGTGATTGCCCTCCTGCCCCTGGACTGGATGTGGTGGAGGCTGCTGGGCATGGTGTGAGGTATTCCCGCGGTGAACGCGTCTGTTGCGTCATGTCCGGGCCAGGATCTGTCTGCAGCGGTGAGGGACGGGCGTGCCTGATCATGCACGCAGCGGCGCACCGCATGAACGGGTGACGATCGTGTGGAAAGAACGATATGCTGGACCTGAGACGATTGCGCTATTTCGTGGCCCTGGCCGATGAGCTGCATTTCGGGCGTGCTGCACAGAGGCTGCATGTCGCGCAGCCGCCTCTGACACGCCAGATCGGAATGCTGGAGGCTGAGCTCGAATTCCCGCTGTTCCAGAGGACGAGCAGGACCGTTCAGCTGACGGCGGCGGGTGCGAGATTTCTGCCGTTCGCGCGTGCCATCGTGGACGACTGCGTACGGACCGAGGATTACGCGAGGAAGCTCGCGCGGGGCGCTGCCGGATCGGTGACGATTGGATATTCCGCTTCCGTCTCGCTGGATACCGGATTCGGCCCCGCACTCAGATTGGCAGCGTTACAGTTCCCCGATATCGGATGGTCACTGGTGGAGATGCCATCAGGCATCCTGAACGAAAGTGTTCGGGGCGGGCAGGTCGACATCGGCATATCGCGTCTTGCGCCAGCCACCGAGCGGGTTGATGTTCGCATCGAGCGGCACCTGACGGAGCACGTCGTCGCCGCGCTCGCACTGGATGATCCGTTATCGACGCATGAAGCGCTGCGGCTCGAGTCGCTGGCGGAGCGTCAGATTGTCGTCTCGTCCGCAGGTTCGGCGTCCGGTTTGAATGTTCAGGTTCAGCACCTGTTCGAACGTCACGGGTTGATGTGGAGGCCGGGTCCGGCTGCACCACAACTGGCGTCCATGATGACGCTGGTATCGGCCGGCCTGGGCGTCGCGCTGCTGCCGGCGTCGGCGGCGATGCCATTGCGCGCCGGCGTGCGATACATGCCCGTCTTGGGGGATGAGACCTACATCGACGCGTTCGTCATTTGCCGGGAGGAGCGGCTGCCGCCCCCGCAAGCTGCCCTTCTTCGATTCTTTTGCAGCCACGTACCGCAGGATAGCCTGCTTTCGGGGCGCACACTGGCGGCAATGGGACAGCAGGGTTCACACTCGGCCTGTGTCGATCAGTAATAGCCGTAGTTACATATTCATGTGCGCCAACGCGCAATTGAAGCGATTACAGAAAAAGTATTGATCCCGACAAAATCTGTATTGGTCGTGGCTCTACCCCTCCTGCTATAAAGATCTTGCCTGCTTTCAGTGCGTTTTCTGCCGTATCACGGGGCATGACTGCGCGATATTCATTTTGAATGAGAGTGGGAATGTGACCGGCATGCAGGTCGATGACGTGCCATGAACTGCTCCGAGGCAGTGATTTCCGGTCCTGAATAACGAGGGGTACTCCGATGAATGCGCGCGTGAGAGAACGCGACCTTCGCGTGCCGGAAACGGCGGTTAGCGATCCGCGGCATCTGTTCCATGCATTGCTGGCGCAAGCTGAATCGCCGGCAACGCGGGCCATGGCGCGCAAGGTGGTCAGCCAGGAAATCGCGACGGCCCGTTCGTGGAGGATCGCCGGCGAGCAAGAGCGCACCCAGGCGCCGGGTTCCCTTCAGGACATGCTGGACGTCAGCAGGGCTGTACGCGACCAGCGTGCCGCCAGCGTCAGCGGATGGACGGACAAGCTCGATGCACGGGGATGGAAACTGGTGCTTCGCCAGTACGCACCCATCACGATGACCGAGGGAAGCTGGATCCAGTACGCCTTCGGACCGCTGCGGTCCCACACTGCATCCAGCGCGGCTCTGCTGCGGGCCCATTCGCTGTATGCCGGCTATGGCAGCGCGACAGGCAATTCCGGACACCGGTACTTGGAGTCACTGCACGGACTGGACATTGCACTGCCAGCCGTGGGCACCTGGGCATTTGCGAACGACGACAGGATCGCGACCGCAGTCTGGCGCGAACCGGCCGTTGCACTTGCCCTTTCGGAATTCTCCGAAACGTTTCTGCCGGAAATACTCGGCTATAACCTGTTTCGCGCGATGTACGGTCTGTGCCCGCTCGTCGCTGCAGCCAGCGCCTTTGTGCGGGAACAGGGGGCCGCCATTGGATATTGGGAGTTCCATCGCTCCGATGCGATACGGATCCAGCTGGTTGACGGCGCAACGGCAGCGATCCAGGCATACCTTGAGGCCGACACCGGGGACAGCGGACTGCACGAAACGGAGCGCTCCGCCATCGACCGTATCGGGACCGGTCTCGCGCTCGCAGAGATGCTGACGGGACACTGGCTGGCCGTAGCGGGTGGCCTGGTCGATCGGGACGGGCTCTCGCCCCGCGCGCAGATGCTGGCGCTCGTCGAGCGCAAGGCGTTGCATGCATTCGGCTACCATCGTCATCCCCGTCTTCGCGGGCACCCGGTCGATGAATATCTGGATCCGGCGCAGACTGATGCCGAAACCCTGCTGGGTGAACTGGCGCGGTCACCCTATGTGAAGCCAGGCGAGTCCGGACGAAGCCCGCTGCTGACAAAGCTGGTGCAGTTTGGCGGTCCGATGTTCAGGATATTCACTCCGGCCGAGCTTGACACGATTGCGGTCTGGATCGACAGCCTGCCGAAGGCAGATGCGTTGACGCCCGAGGTGCGAAAAGATGCAGCCGGCGACACCCCGGCCTGTGTGCCTGAGATCGGCCCCGTGATTGCACCGGTGGACATCGGGCAGCACGACATGACGCGGCCCGCAGTCCAACGGTCGGCCGGGCGCCGATACAACGTGCGGGAGCTGTATCACCGCCTGCTCAATGTCGAGGCGTACCCTGATGCACTGGAAGCGGGTGCGCAGTTTGCGTCGGAGTGGATCATACGGTCGGGCCTCGGGACCGGTAGTGATGACCGGGGGTTGCCATTCGAATCGTACAGCGCCACGATGCTGAAGAGCTGGCTGGACGCGAAGCACCGCGAGCAGGTCGATTCCTACGACGCTGACTCGAGCGCCATGATGCAGTCGCGCGAAGCGGTCATCCATCAGTCGGTTCAACTGTGTCCGATGGTGTTCATTGACGGTGCCTGGCTGCAACGATTTTCATCTGTGGTGTCCTGCGGCACCACGATCGGTTCCCTGCTGTATCACATCTATGCAGATGAGCTTGGCAATGGATCGGTCAGGGAGAACCACCCCAATGTGTATCGCGAGCTGATGCTGCAGATGGGCGTCGAGCTGCCTGAATTCACCACACGCGAGTTCGCCTTCTGGAGCGGCTTCGAGGACGAGGCGTTTGACGTGCCCACGTTCTGGCTATCCGTATCGAGGTTTCCGCAGCGCTTCTTTCCGGAGATCCTTGGCCTGAATCTGGCCATGGAATTGTCGGGTGTCGGGGGAAGCTACCGGCAGGGGCGCGATCTGCTCAGGAAGTACGGGTACAGCTCGGCATTTGTCGACCTTCACAACACGATCGACAACGTGTCCACCGGCCACACAGCAATGGCCCTTCAGGCAATCACCCTGCACCTCGACGCTGTTGCGTCGCATAGTGCGGGGCGTGCGGTTGACCGCGAATGGCATCGGGTCTGGACAGGCTACCGTGCGCTGAAGCCGCCGACGGGGATCAGGGGAAAGTTGCGCCTTGCGAGGCATCGCGCTGCCGCGCTCCTGGCGCGCCGGTCGCAGTTGGCATGAGTACCAGCCACGAAGATATTTAGGATACCGGATGGTGACTGCCATGACAGGAAAAGCGATTCTGGGCATCTCCGCCTACTATCACGATAGTGCCGCGGCGCTTGTCGTTGACGGACGCATCGTCGCTGCTGCCCAGGAAGAGCGGTTTACGAGGAAGAAGCAGGACAGCTGTTTTCCAAGGCATGCGGTCGAATATTGCCTGCGTGAAGGCGGCCTTGATCTTGCCCAGTTGCAGTCGGTCGTCTTCTATGACAAGCCGCTCGCGAAATTCGGCAGGCTGATGCAGACGTACCTCGCGTTTGCACCACGCGGCTTTTCATCGTTCTCGCAGGCGCTGCCGGTCTGGGTGAAGGACAAGCTGCATGTGCGTTCGTCGCTGGCAAGGGAGTTCGTCGCGGTGTCCGGCTTACCCGAGGCGCAGTTGCCACCACTGCTGTTTTCCGAGCACCATCTCTCGCATGCGGCGTCGGCGTTCTATCCGGGGCCGTTTAGCCGTGCGCTCGTGCTGTGTCTGGATGGCGTGGGCGAGTGGGCGACGACATCCGCATGGCTGGGTGACGGGACATCGCTCACGCCGCTCTGGCAGGTCAATTTTCCGCATTCGCTCGGGCTGCTGTATTCGGCGTTCACCTATTACTGCGGCTTCAAGGTGGATTCCGGCGAGTACAAGCTTATGGGGCTTGCCCCCTATGGTGTGCCGCGTTATCGCGATGTGATCCTTTCGAAGCTCATCGATCTCAAGGAAGACGGCACGTTCCGGCTCGACATGGCGTATTTCAATTTCGCCACGGGCCTCACGATGACGAATGCGCGCTTCGCGCGACTTTTCGGTGGGCCGCGCCGCGAGCCTGAAAGCGAGCTGACCCAGCGGGAAATGGACCTCGCGGCGTCGATCCAGCTTGTGACCGAGGAGATCGTACTTCGCCTTGCCCGGACCCTGCACCGGGAGACCGGGGAGCGCAATCTGTGTCTGGCCGGAGGCGTCGCGCTCAACTGCGTGGCGAATGGCAGGCTGCTGCGTGAAGGCCCGTTTGACGACATCTGGATCCAGCCGGCAGCGGGCGATGCCGGCGGCGCACTGGGCGCCGCGCTTGTGGCCCATTATGGGACGCCGGGGGTGATGAGGGCAGTGTCTGGTATGGCAGACGCCATGCAGGGCAGCTACCTCGGACCCGCCTATACCGATGACGAGATCACGCGCTATCTCAAGTCGGTGGATGCGCCGTACTACCGGCTCGATGAAGTCGACCTGCTGGAGTACGTGGCGGAGCTGCTGGCCGAAGGAAAGGTCATCGGCTGGTTTCAGGGGCGCATGGAGTTCGGCCCGCGTGCGCTGGGGAGTCGCTCGATCATCGGGGATCCGCGAAGCCGGAGCATGCAGACGACGATGAACCTGAAGATCAAGTTCAGGGAGTCGTTCCGGCCGTTTGCGCCGTCGGTGCTTGCGGAACACGTATCCGGCTGGTTCGGCCTTGACCGGCCCAGCCCCTACATGCTCATCGTGGCGCCTGTCGCGGATCAGCGGCGCCTTCCTGTAGATCAGGATTACGAGAAGCTGTTCGGCATTGCGAAGCTGAACGTTGCGCGCTCCACCATACCAGCGATCACGCACGTCGACTATTCGGCCAGGGTGCAGACAGTGCACCGCGAGACGAACCCCAGGTTTCATGGCCTGCTCACAAAGTTCTTTGAGCGCACGGGGTGTCCGATGGTGGTCAACAGCTCATTCAATGTGCGGGGAGAACCGATTGTCGAGTCTCCGTCGGACGCCTATCGCTGCTTCATGAGGACGGAGATGGACTGCCTCGTGATCGGCAACTGTGTGCTACTGAAGGACCAGCAGCCGGTCTGTGAGACGGACACGGCATGGAAGGAAGAGTTTGCGTTGGACTGATCAGATTGCGAAGAGGTGGATATGCGTGCATCCGGTTCGGTATTCGAGCGCCTGCTGGCGGGCGTCGCATTTTTTCTGCTGCTGTCTCCAGTGGCGATCCTGTGGCGGCTCTGGTCTGATCCGCTTGGCAGAAGATGGGAGCCGGCGATGGACAGCTACCGCGTGCGTCCCAACCGGTCGCGCCGGCTGGACATGTCGCGCATGTCGTAGCGGGAAACGACGTTCGACGAGGGAGGAACACCATGGCAAGCGCCACAGACGACATGCAGAGCGTGCGATACGGGCTGACACCGCAGATGGCGGAGTATGACCGGCTGCTCGCGCGTTCGTCGTTGCGCTGGTGCCCGCACATCATGTTCTTTCATCCGCGCCATTATGTCTCCCGCGTGGTGAATACCGACGAGCTCGGGTTTCGCTGCGGCGTAGGCCCGCGGGGAGAGGTGAACTTCTCTCCGTCCAATCTCGCAGGGGCGACCGAGGTGAACCTGCTCGTCGGCGGCTCCGTCGTAATGGGGCTGGGCTGTACGGGCGACTGCTCGACGATCCCGTCGATCCTGACGCGCTCGGGTATGGGCAACGCACCGTGGGTGAACATGGGAGGACGGGGTTTCACCTCGGCGCAGGAACTCATCCTCTTCCTGCTGATGCGCGACCGGCTGCCTGCGATCCGCCATATCGTCCTTCTCAGCGGGCTGAACAACCTGGTGCTCGCCGACCCACACAGCGAATTCGCTGTGTCCTTTGGGGACTTCTTTTTCTCACAGGATTTCGCAGCCGCGATGGCCGGCACGAACGAGCGATACCGGTCGCGGCAGTCGCTATGGAAGCGGATACGGCCGCGAGAAACGGAGCAGCATGCCTTGGGGGCAGTCCAGCCCGACAACCAGCACGCTCCAGGCGAGCGGATCGGGCTGGCCGTTCAGCAGATCGAACGGGACCTGCGTCACTGGATGTTATTGACTGCGGGACTTGATTGCACGCTGACCTATGTCCTGCAGCCATTTGCTACGTGGCTGGATCGCGAGCCGCATGAGAGCGAGCAGACGATATTCGAGTCGCTGGATCGCCACGCTGGCGAGTCTGGCGCCGTTGACGGAATCCGCGACGCAGAGACGGGGCGACGGTTCAGGAGTGGCGTCGAGGCGTTGTGCGCCAGAAACCGGGTGCCGTTTGTCGATATGAACGCCAGTCTGTCGGGCGAACGGTACCGCGATCGCTGGCTCTTTGTCGATCGTGCCCATCTGACCGATGAAGGGTGCGAGGCGGCAGTGGAGACGGTCGGCGAAGTCTTTTCGCAGTGGCAACACCACGCATATTCATCGATGCAAGCCTCAATCCACAGGAGGGTGTATGAACCGCTCAGCTCAGAAGTCCAAGGTGGCTCAATTCAAGTCGGCAAAGGATGACACGCCCGGCAAGCGGTCCGTGTTGCAGACGCTGATCGACCGGCTCCTGCGTCGCCGCAGGAAGAACGACAAGACGATCTATCCGCTGTTCTGATCCAGTGTCCAAGCCCGCAGCACGGAGTTGCCGATGAGTGGCCTCAAACGCGAACGGGGGTTCGCGCTCGCATACGCGAAGGCTCGCGCGGACGCTGCGCAGTGGTTCGTCGTGGTCGGGGAACGTGCCGTTCCGCTGTCGGATCTGGCGGCGGGCAGACTGCTGGCGGTTCCGTTGGATGGCGCGGCGGCGCTGGACCGCATTTTCTCTGACTGGGATGCATTGATCCGGCAGTTGACGGTGCTGGACAGCCTGGCGTTCCGGGATGTCCAGCACGAAGGGTGGGTACCGGTCGAGCAGCTGGACTTGCTTGCTCCGGTGTCCCCTGGCGCGAACATCTACTGTTCCGCGGCCAATTACCGCAGACAACTGGTTGAGCTGATCATCACGCGGGGCGGTGACCCCGAAATCGACCGGCTCCCGGTTGCCGAACGAAGACCTGTTGCAGAGCGGATGGTGGAGAAGCGGTCCAGACAGGGGGAGCCGTATTTCTTTATGCGGCCGAATTCGGGCATTGCGGCACCGAGCGGTGAGATCCGCGTGGAAGCCGGCACGACGGAGCTGGACTGGGAACTGGAACTCGGCGTGGTAATCGGTCGTCGTGCACGCCATGTCGGGCGCGAAGAGGCAGGGAACTACGTGGCCGCATTTCTCATCCTGAACGACGTGACCGACCGCAGCCTCATTTACCGCAAGGATTTTCCGGGTGCGGACTGGCTGAGGGGCAAGGGGATGCCGGACTCAATGCCTGCTGGCCCGTATCTCGTACCGGCGAGCGTGATCGGCGAGATCGCGGCGCTGCGACTGCGCCTGTCGGTCAACGGGGAGGTGATGCAGGACGAGCTCGCGGGCGACATGATCCTTGATGTGCCACGCCTGATTGAATATCTCTCGTCCAGGGTCGAACTGCGCCCCGGAGACGTGATCGCAACCGGAACACCTGCGGGCACCGGGGCGGAGCGTGGCCGTTTCCTGCGCGATGGGGACGTGATAAAGGCAGAGATAGACGGACTCGGGTGCCAGACGAGCAGGATTGTGTTCGGGCCGGAGTCTGGGCTGGGCGACCGGCCTTGAGAACCATCTTCGGGGGCACGCACATGCAGATCGACACGCAGCGGAGGGCGCACCCCGCGGAGTGGGTAATACGGGATGCGGAGTACTTTGATCCGGAATCGCACGAGTTCAGGAAGGCTGACATCGAAATCGCCGGTGCGTACATCAGTGATATCAAATCGGCGGGAACCTCCGGGCTGGCCGACGGTGTCAGCGCGGCCGGGTACGTGTGTACGCCCGCTGTGATTCATCCGTGGGTCGATCCAAGGACGGCCTGTCTCATTGGCGGGTCGATTGCCGGGAACGGCGTTACGGGTCTCGGGACGATCTGCGAAAACATCAGCGATTGCCTGCTGGTGATGTCCGCCCTGCGTGGCATGCCGGTGACGGTGCACGTGCGTCTGAACGATCGTGGGCGCAGCAATCTCGCGACGGGCTTCGCACCCGACATCGGGGTATTGCTGCGCATCGCGCGACGCGGCAGGGCTTTGGGTATCACATTTCGTCCGTTGATCGATTGCTCGCAGGTGACATCGGCCCAGGAGCTTGTCGATGCCGCGGCCGTTGCCACGAGACTCGGTGCCGGTCTGGGCGTTGCGCTGGGCGGCGCGTATGAGGAGGCGAGGGACTTCCGGGAGCGGTTCTACTGCAGCGAGATCGAGCTTCTGTCATTTCTCGGCCTGCTCGATGCGACTGCATGCCTGTTTGTCTCTACTCCGCTGGGTAGACGGGATCTGGATCTCGTGGAGAAGTCCGGCGCATCGCTGGTCTGTCCGTATGGACTGCGCGGTGGGTCTCGCGGGGCGCGGGTCAGACGGGCGCGCATGGCGCTCGAATGTGGGCTTGGGCCTTCGCCATACATCGGGTTGTGCGCGCCGCGGTGGCCCGAAGCGCTCGATCAGGACGGCGGTGACGCTGAGGCGAACCAGCTCGTCGACGGCATGACGATGAATGCGGCGCGCGCGCTAGGCATGACAGACCGCGGAACAATCGCTCCCGGCATGCGCGCCGATATATGCCTGTTCTCATGGCGGCCGGCCCACATTCCGCACTCTGGTAGCCGGGGATTCCTGCAACTGCACGCGAGCCAACGGCCTGACGCCGTGCTGTTCCAGGGGATATGGCGGGCAGGTCTGCGTCGGCCGCCGGATGCGCACACGGAACGGCGTCGGAGGGTGAACGCCGCAGTGCCGGGCGCGGCGCAACGCTACGTTCGTGATCCTGGCGCACAGGCGGTATCGCCGTAGGGGGCAATGCGACCGGGACGGGGCTCTTGGCTGGACGCGTTCGAGCTTCCCGGATCAACGTGGTCGGATCGCGCGGCGTCAGCGGGTGCGCATGTAGGCCCTGTAGACGGCGGGCGACAGTTCCTGGAGTTCCCGGCGGCGCGTGAGCAATTCCCGCTGCCGGCCCTCCCTTTCCAGGATCAGGAGGTTCAGGACGAGTCGCATCGCACGTTCAGGTGTGAATCGTCGCGATGGCTGGGCCTGGACGAGCCAACGTGCGAGGCCGGGTTTCTCGATCAGTGCCCAGACCGGAAAATATACGAGATCCGAGCCGTCGCCGTTGCCTTCGAACTGTGCGTTGAAGGCAAGAAGCAGCGCGTCGAGGGAGGCATCCGCAAGGCGACTGGCGACGGTGTCAAAGCGGGCGGGCGAGAGCCAGGCAAGTTCGGCCAGCATGGGCCATGTGGCCTCGATCCCTTCGAGGTGATAGGTCGCTTCGGCCATCCACGCAAGAGGGGCCGGGATGCGTCGCCATGATCCGGTCGCGCCGACACACTGCCTTGCAGCGTGCCAGTCGCCAGCCTGCAGCCAGAAAGCTGCGGAATGGCAATCGGCGTACCGGGGACGGTATTCGAGCGCAGCGCAGCGTTGAGCAAGCCGTTGCCATAACGCCGACAGCCAGGCTTTGGCCTCGCGATGGCCAAGCAGTTGAATCGCGGCAGGGCGGACGTGGACCGTCAGCATGGTGGCAGTCTCCATGGCGGCATCGTGCCTGCCGATGGACGCTGCCCTGGCATCGTCATTGATCGCGGTCGCGAGAAGCTCGAGTAGCTGCAGGTGAGGGTCGGTGGGATATTCGGCGGCCAGCGTCTGCATCGCCCGACGTGCACCGGCACCGTCATATCGCTGCAAGGCAGTGAGTGCATCGTTTCGCAGTGTGACGTCCCGGCTGTTGGCAAAGATGTCCAGTTGGTCCACGAATGGTCTCCGTTATGTCGTCCGGCGGTAATCCTTTTCCATGCGGCGACGACGTTTCCCTTATCGCACCCCGCTTCTTCACAGGCTGGGTGAAGATGGAGCCGACGACCAGGCGTCGATCGGGTGACGTCGCTGCGGCGCGGCGGGCACGTGCGGCAGCACACGAGGTCGAACTGTCCGGCAGCGGGGCCGATGAATGTGATGACGCGTGCAGTTCGCACTCCAGCAGGTCGCCGACGGGTTGGGGGGGCTGTGCCAGGTGCGGGTGCAGTAGCAGCCGCTGCCGCTGCCGCTGCCGCGATGGTGGCGTCTATGCCTGGATCAGGAACCGCTCGCGATGCTTGCCCTTGTCCAGGATGGCTCTCGACCGCGGCCGCTCCACGTCTGGCCTGTCTTCGGGTTCTGGTATTTCGCGGTCGGTGACTGCGCGGCGCTGCCGTTCAGTCGGGTGCGCTTTCGCCCGAAGATCTGTTCGGGCGTCAGTCCGTACTCCCGGACCAGAGCCTGTACCTGTTCGAGGACCGTATGCAGTTCTGCAAGCCGGGCTTCTTCGGCCTGGGCCAGCAGTTTCTCGGCCTGTGCCCTGAGATCGCGATAGGTCGCCATTCGTTGCTCCTTTGTGGATTTTCCTTCGGACTGGGTCATGCGCATTGAGTCACTGGAACAAAGTCGAGCCGGAATGCGCTTTTGTCGCGCGGCTCCAGGCGCTACCCGCCCGGCAATATTACCAATATGGTGACAAGGTAACGCGGTGCTGTTGCGCCTGGTGCCCTGCGAATTTTGGGAGGTGGATCACATACGGAGCGGACACCATAAACCGAAAGCAGACCAATGGCCAGAAGAGCGGCCGGGCGGGCTGCCCGACACCCGTGCGGTACAGGCGGCAGTGGGACCGCTTCGGGAAAAAACGGGCACGACAGCAAAGGAGCGCATTGCCAGGTTCGGGACCTGACTGCAAATCAGGCCAACGCAGAATACTTGAGCCCAACTTCGGGGTCGATTATATAATCAGGTATCCATATCAATAACTCGATGTAGGGGGGGGAAAGGAGAAAGGCATGAACCCCGAAGAATTATCTTCCCGATATTTTGTGCACCTGAAGCGAGCCTGGTATGCCGAGGTCACGCTTCGGGAGATGCCGTTTGCCGACGAGGTGAGTTTTGGGACAGGGCCTGTCTCGGGTGCCGGCACATATGGCGAAATGGCGGTGCGCTGGTACCGTCTTGACCGCGTGCTGGCTCCGAGGCTGGAGGTGTTCGACGACGGGTGGCGGCTACTGGCGGACTTTGGTGACATTCTGGAAGCGATGGCGCGAGTGCGCACGGGCCGGAACATGGCCATCGCGCCAGCAGCCTTCTGCGCACTGCTGGAAGGGTGTGGCTTTTTCGATCGTACGCCCGTCGATCGCACGCCGCTGTGTCGACGCCAGCGAGCGGTGGATGAACCCCAGCCGGATCGTGACGGTGCTGGCGGACCCGAGCGGTAGCGCGAGCGAAGACGTCCGCGCAGCGATGCTGATTGTGTGCAGTCGGGTGCGGTCGCAGGCGCGCCCGTTTCGGACGTTCGACTGCGATACCGCTCAATCCCGAAATTCCCGGTCAAGACATCGCTTGCGTAACAGTTCGAGATTGACGAGGCTGTATTTTCCGATCGACACGGTGGGGATGTAGCCGCGGTTGGCAAAACCGGTTATCACGCCGATGGGCAGCCCCACCAGTTCAGCGAAACGCTCGCGGGTTACGAGCGGTGAAGCGTAGGCCGGCGATGTCGCGATGGCAGGCGGGAAAGACTGGTCCATAATACTCTCCTGAGTACATCAGTCCCCCAGAAGCTATTTGTTCATGAAAAGGATAAATGGCCTTTTTGGGATGTTATACTGGAGAGAGTGGAATCGTGTCAACAACCCTGGAAGACCGCGTGATCCTGCTGCTTCGCGAGCAGTCCGGTGATGCCGCGCGGGCAACTCACAACGAGGACGAGCTGGGGCACTCGCTGCTGGGCGGGCACGGATTCTGGGAGCGGCTTGCCGAGCGCACGGGCGTACTGTCGCGCCGCTGGCGCAAGGTTTATGCACGCGAGCAGAAGGTGACATCGGACATGCTGCAGGCCCTCGCGAGGCTGTTCCCGACATACGCGTTCTGGCTTGTCACTGGTATCACGGATGCGACCAATGGGCACGTGGCGCCCGCCACCGCGCAGACCTTCCCGGAGCGCCTGCACGTGGA
The DNA here is from genome assembly GCF_000466765.1 of Burkholderia sp. AU4i. NCBI lineage: Bacteria > Pseudomonadati > Pseudomonadota > Betaproteobacteria > Burkholderiales > Burkholderiaceae > Burkholderia > Burkholderia sp. AU4i. Next base: position 16,286 of record NZ_ASSI01000079.1, read on the forward strand.
TTCGCCCGAGTCGTCGGCGTATTTTCGTGCATCGATCGAGCTTGCCGACCGGTTGTTCCGGGAAGGGCGGGTCAATGCAGAAGACGACGCGGAGCGCCTGTATGCGGCGCAGAGAACCCGTCCGCTCGCACACTGGCACGACAGCCCGCTCGCGGAAGTCGCGTACCGGCTGGCGGGCACACCCGACTATGCCGGGCTGCAGCAGCTATGGCAGCGTCGGGAAGTGGAGCGCACCGCGCGTGTCCGGCGCATTGCCGGAAAAGACCGTCCCGGCGGCCGGCGTCGCTCCGAAACCGTGGTGCCGGGCGCGCAAAGCGCAGTACTGGGAGTGGACGCACGAACCGCTCACCAGGACACATGGGATCTCTTTTATGTACCTGCGGGCCGGATGCCAGGCAGTCGAAAGCGATAGTCCCTGAGTTCAGGGGCATCGTCATCCGACCGGTGATGGAAAGGGAGTGTCGAGATGACGATCAAACAGGTCAAATCCGGTTGGCAGGTCAATGTGCAGCCTGGGGGGCGGGGCGCAAAGCGCCTGAAAAAGACGTTTGCGAAGAAAGCTGACGCAGAGGCCTGGAAGCGGCACGTGCAGGCAAAGGTCCAGGAAACGCCCGAGTGGGTACCGGCACGCAAGGACGCACGCCTGCTGTCGGAACTCGTCGAGCTATGGTACCGGCTGCATGGCTCAGGTCTGAACTCCGGAGACGGCACGAAGCGGCGGCTGCTCGCGATGTGCGAGGCAATGGGCAATCCGCGCGCGGACCGGTTCACCGCAGACATGTTTGCCGAGTATCGGGCGCAGCGACTTGCCGCCGGGATAACGGCGAACAACATGAACCGGGAGCAGGCATACATGCGCGCCGTATTCAATGAGCTGAAACGGCTCAAGCAATGGAAGCGAGCGAACCCGCTGGAGGATCTGCGAGCGTTCAAGATCCAGGAAAACGAGCTCACGTTCCTCACGCTGCCCCAGGTGCGGACCCTGCTCGACGAGTTGCCCAAAGGCCGGAACCTGCATGTCACGCTGGTCTCGAGAGTGTGCCTCGCCACCGGGGCGAGGTGGGGCGAGGCCGAGGGGCTACGTATCTCCCAGGTGCGCAACGGCGTGATCCAGTTCGTCAAGACCAAATCGAGCAAGGCGCGCGCAGTCCCGATCAGCAGGTCGCTCGCGAAAGACCTGCACGCGCACTTCAGGACGCACGGCGAAGATGAGCGCATCTTCGGCACGGCATGGTCTGCGTTCCGTGAGGCGCTGCAGCGCGCGAAAATCGTGCTGCCGAAGGGGCAGCTCACGCATGTGCTGCGGCATACTTTCGCGAGCCATTTCATGATGAACGGCGGCAATATCCTGTCCCTGCAGCGCGCGTTGGGACATCACAGCCTTACGATGACGATGCGGTATGCGCATCTGTCTCCTGACCACCTCGCAGAAACCCGGCATCTCAATCCGCTTGCACACGCGGAGCACGTCGACCGGCGTGGGGCTGGACAGCGCGGGCGCCGTCGTGACGCGACCGTCGTGGGGGAACGGCATCCTGCGAGGCTTGTCGGTTCCCCTGTACCGCGGCGCAGCGCAAAAACTGCAGAAGGCCGCCGTCCGCTGTCCGCTTTCCTCGCGCGCGTCGGCGTAGCGCCGGCGTAAGCGATGCAGATCGTAGCGGGTCGCACGCGCGACCCCGCCTTGAACACCATGTCTCGAAAAGCAACCCAGACACCGGTACGGTTGCTTTCTTCGTGAAGTGTCACGCTATAGCGGAGGCAGGCGCCTGTCCAGGGGAGCCGTCTTCACGATGGAGGTATGCGTATCGGCTTTTCCATGCAGGCGTTTGAGAACCTCGTCGAGATGGTCAACCGAACGCAGATAGAAGTGACAGACAAAATCGTCGTCGCCGGTGACCTTGAAGCAGGTCACGCATTCGGGGATTTCCTTGATCAGCTTCTCGACCAGTGTGAACTGCCCCGTGAGGGACTTGACGCGCACGATCGCCTGGATGGCATAGCCCAACGGCGCGGCATCAAGGTCGATGGTGAACCGCCGGATGACGCCGTGGTCTTCCAGTCGCTTCAGGCGTTCACTGCAGCTCGGTGCTGAGAGTCCGACTTCGGCTGCGAGGGTGCGTATCGAAGTGCGTGAGTCGTCGTGAAGCCGGCTGATCAGGCGGCGGTCGATATCGTCGAAGAGCAGTTTGGCGGATCGAAGGATTTTCACACGACGGGCCTTACATGATGAGCGTTTTTTCAATATATCACTTTACAAACGCTATGGAGCGGCCCCGGTCTCGCCGGATACCATCACCTTGCCCTTGCGATAAAGGCGGGCACACAGGTTCCCCAGAATTAGATGCTTCGCGAACGTGAAAGGATCTGCAATGACCACCTCATTTGACGAATCGAAACTCAAGAGCCACTTGACCACATCGTGCAGGAACCCGGCATCCAGAAGTTGCGAAATTCGTTCGCAAGGGATGGTTTCCTGAAAAATCAGAGAAGTCGTTACCGACGAGCTCCGCGACGCGGTGAGACAGGAGGTTTTCCGTCTGATCAACGCGCAACTGGAGCGGCGAGACCTGTATCTGGCAACAACGGACAACAGCCCACGTCACATGAGCGTGGTCAGGAGCGAGTTCATTGCGCAGGAAAGCCGGCTTATCGTGGAACTGTCCAGGTCGACCGTGCTCCTCGATGCACTTTCACGCATCGCCGATGTGAAAATCGTGCCTTCTGTGTCGAAGGACGAGGAATACCTGATTACGAAGCAGGAGCGAAAGGGGGACACGCATGGATGGCACTGGGGTGACTACAGTTTCGCCTTGATCTGGATCATCGAAACGCCGGCATTGGCGAAGGGAGGCATGCTCCAATGCGTCCCGCATACCTACTGGGACAAGGCGAACGCCAGGATAAACGAAATCCTGTGCGAGAACCCTATTTCGACATATGGATTCGAGTCAGGCGATGTCTACCTGCTGAGGACCGACACAACCTTGCACCGTACGGTTCCACTCGCGGAAGACGCGACGCGCATCATCCTGAACATGACATGGTCAGACGAGCACACTGCCGGTCGGGGACTGGTCGGCAACGACCGGTGGTGGGAAAACGCCGACGCCGAAGCCGCGCGTCAAACGGCTTGACCCGCGGCCAGGTCAGAGATCAGGAGAATCGACGTGCACGACGTACTATGTCTGGCGGAAGCGGCCAGTCTGAACCGCACCGGGAATCGTGG
>NZ_ASSI01000080.1:0-6694 GCF_000466765.1 Burkholderia sp. AU4i
CCGGCCGCCAGCAGCGCGGCGACGTGGCGCGCCGAGCAGCGCACGCCGATCGCCCGCAACAACGGTGCGCCCCAGGTCTGCGCCAGCCCCTCGCCGGGCGGCTCGTTCGGGTCGCCGCCATGCGCGAGCAGCAGTTCGAGCGCGTCCGCCTCGCGCATGTCGAATGCGCGACGCAACGCATTCGTCCCGCCCACCCGCGCGCCGTGTTCGAGCAGCAGGCGCGTACAGGCCGGGTTTTCGACCGAGTGATAGAGCGATTCGCCGTCGTTCGGGTCCGCGCCGGCTTCCAGCAGCATCGCGGTCAGAACCGGATCGCGATTGACGCCCGCGGCACCGTACAGCGCCGACAGCGGCCCCGCTTCGTCGGGCGCCGCGAGCGACGCCGGCGGAAACCGGTTGCCGATCCGCTGGTTCGGATCGGCGCCGGCATCGAGCAGATGACGCGCGCAGGCGCGCAGCCGGACGGCGAACCCGGGAATCTGCCCGAGCCGCGAATGCGTGACGGCAACCAGCGGCGGCAGCTTCAGCACGCCGCCGGCGCGCGCGATCCATCCGGGATCGGCGGCCAGCGCCGCCTTCACGGCATCGAGGTCGCCGGCCGCGCATGCGACAGTCGGATCGCTCGCCACGAGATCGGGCCGGTCGAGCAGCAGTTGCGCGGCGACACGCGGCCGGGCCGCGTCGAAACCGCCCGTCACGTCGGCGCCGTACGCCAGGTCGAGCCAGCGCCGGATCAACGCCGACCGCTGTTGCCCGGCAAGCGCGTGCGTTTCGACGAACGCGCCGAGATCGGCCCATGACGCGAAACCGTACTCGCGCGCAATGCACGACTGCGCATCGTGCAGCCGGAGCCCGAGCGCGAGCGCTTCGTCGTGCGTGCGGTTGGCGGCGGCGGGGAGAAAGCGGACAAAACGCGCGACGGCGTCGGCGTCACCCTGCCGGTACAGGCGCAACAATGCCTTGGCCTGCTTTTTCAGATGATCGGGATTGGCCCCGGGAGGCAGCTTTTTCATGCGAATCCTCGTGCAGTCATGGCCGAAGGTCCGCAATACCGCCAGCACAAAGGACAGGAGGAAGACTGGATTTGCTGCGACAGGTGGGTTGAACCCTTTCCGCGGACCCGGAAGCGACCTGCATCGCTGGTCGCTATCCTAGGCGAGCGCCGGCGACCTCGTCAACCGGGCCGCTCCATGCGGCGATGCTCAGCCTGCAAGCCGCTTCGTCAGGAAAATGCGCGTGTGCCCGGCCGGATAATCCGGCAGCTCGCCGAAGCGGACATAACCGCGTTTCTCGTAGAACGGCCGCGCCTGGAAGTCGAACGTGTCGAGCCACGCGCCGTGGCATCCGCGCGCGACGGCTTCCGCCTCGGCCAGATCCATGATGCGCGTGCCCGCACCCTGGCCGCGCGCGGCCTCGGGCACCACGAGCAGGTCGACATGCAGCCAGCCGTACGCCGTGCTGCCCCACAAGCCGCCGACCACCGTGCCTTCGGCGTCGGTCACGACCACGGCCAGCGCACGGAAGTCGTTCGGGCCCGCCTGGCTTTCGTTGAATCGGACGAGCGGCGCGACGATCTGCTTGCGAACGTTCACGTCGCCCGCGTCGGTCACCTCGTATGTGAACGTCATCGGTCGAGCCTGGTTGAATCGAAAATGAGGAAGGTTGAACCCGCACGCACCGCGTCAGACGACGTAAGCGCCCTTCGCATGCAGCTCCGCTTCCGTGCGCTCGAGCGCGGCGATCGCATCGCTGCCTTCGAGCGCCAGCAACTGCGCGACCAGCGCTTCGGCCATCGCGTGCGCGGCCACCAGCGACGGGAAGAACGACGGGCTGTCGTGCGTGAAGATCAGTTGTGCGTCCGCGTGCAGCGCGATCGGCGACACCGCGCTGTCGGTGATCGCGACGATCCGGCTGCCCTGCGCCTTCGCGGCCTGCGCGACGCGCGTCGCTTCCGCCGAATACGGCGCGAAGCTGACGATGACGGTCACGCTCTGCTTCGCGATCGTCCGCAGCTCCATTTCGAGCGACCCGGCGACGCCGTTGAGCAGCGACACGGTCGGGCGGAACAGCCGGTAGCCGTACACGAAGCCGAATGCAACCGGGTAGCACGAGCGAAACCCCGCGACATGCACGTGCGACGCCTTGCGTATCAGTTTCGCGGCTTCGGCGAGCGCGTGCTCGTTCTGCGCGGCGGTGGCCGACAGGTTGTGTTGTTGCGCGGCGAGCAGGTCGTGCGCGAGCGACGCCTTCGCATCGGGCCGCACGAGCGAGCGCGCCCGCTGCGTGAGCGGCTCGGGGCGCGTGCGCACGCGCGCGACGCACAGGTCGCGCAGCTCGTTCCAGCCGGGGAAGCCGAATTGCTGCGCGAGCCGCACGAGCGACGCGGGCTGCACCTGCGCGCGCTGTGCGACCTTGCGCATCGACGACGTGGCGACTTCGTCGGGATGATCGAGCAGGAAGGCCGCGCCCGCCTGGAATTGCGGGCTCAGCTCGGAAAATTGCGCCCGGATCCGGGACGCGAGTTCGTCGAAATTGGCGGCCATCTTGGTGTGAACGGGAACCGGTCGACCATGGTATCACCGGCCCCGTATGCACCGGTGCACCGGTCAGCGCAGCACTTCGACGTGATCGGCGTCGACCTTCACGCTGCCCGACCATTTGCGCTCGAATTCGCCGGTCACCTTCACTTCGTTCCGGTCGCTGACGGGCTGGCCGGCCGCCCACAGCTTGTGGTCGATCTCGACGCGGATCGTGCCCGTCGCATCGGCGAATTCGTAATCCTCGCCGCCGACATGCTTGACGATGCGCCCCTGCAACTGCACGTGCTGGTCGTCCTTGCCGTTCGCGAGCAGCTCCTTCACGGTCGTCGTGGTCAGCGTGGACGGCCCGGTATATTCCGCGTAAACGGCGGCAGGCAGCACGGCGAGCGCAACCGCCAGGATTCTCGTCAGGTGTTTCATGATCTCGGTCCTCTTCTTCGATGTGACGCCGCGCCCCGTTGAACGCGACGGCCCCAGATTACGGACCGTAAGATTAAGCAAACCTGAAGGTCGCGCCGCAGCGGCACGGTGCCGCACCGGGCACGCGCGAAAGCCGGCCGCGCGCCCGTGTTTAAGCTCCCGCTAAGGCACGCGCGCTTATCATGGGAACCCCGGGCGCCATGGCGCCCCGTTGAAGAGACACGAATCCATGCGCGTACTGCTCGTCGAGGACGATCCGCTGATCGGCAGCGGGCTCGAACAGGGCCTCAAACAGGAAGGCTTCGCGGTCGACTGGGTGAAGGACGGCGACGCCGCGTCGCTCGCGTTGCGCGCGACCGGCTACGGCCTGCTGCTGCTCGATCTCGGGCTGCCGAACCGCGACGGCCTGTCGGTGCTCGCCGCGCTGCGCCGCCGCGACGAAAACCTGCCCGCGATCATCATCACCGCGCGCGACGGCGTGCCCGACCGCATCGCGGGCCTCGACAGCGGCGCGGACGACTATCTCGTCAAGCCGTTCGAACTCGACGAACTGCTCGCCCGCATCCGCGCGGTCAACCGCCGCCACGCGGGCCGCGCGCAGACGACCCTCGCGATCGGCCCGCTGCGGCTCGACCCCGTCAAGCACCTCGTCTGGCTCGGCGACGACGAAGTCACGCTGTCGCCAAAGGAGTTCGTGCTGCTCCACGAGCTGATGCGCGACCCGGGCGCGGTGATTTCGCGCGAGCAGTTCGAGGAGCGGCTGTACAGCTGGGGCGAGGAAATCGAGAGCAACGCCGTGCAGGTGCACATCCACAACCTGCGCAAGAAGCTCGGCCACGACATGATCCGCACGGTGCGCGGCGTCGGCTACCGGATCGGTGACGGCGCATGACGCGCATGCAACACGCGATCGCACGCTGGCGCAACGCGTCGCTGCGGCGGCGCCTGCTGATGTGGCTGCTCCCGGCCGCGTGCGTGATCGGCCTCGTCGCGAGCGCCGGCACCTACTGGGGCGCGCTGCGCGAGCTCGACGACCTGCTCGACGACCAGATGCGCAGCATGTCGAAGCAGATCGTCGTCGGCCCGAACGGCGAGCTGTCGTTCAGCAACCGCGCCAGCGGCAAGCACGGTTTCGAGGCGAGCGATCCCGACGCCGTGCTGCTGCAGGTCTGGCGCAACGGCAAGCTCGTGTATTCGACCGACCGCGATTCGACCCTGCCGCCGCCCGAGCAGAAAGGCATCGCGAGCGTCGACGTCGGCGGCCAGCCGTGGCGCACCTACGTGACCGAACGCGGCGGCACGACGATCCGGCTCGCACAGGCACGCCATGCGCGCTGGGAAGCGATCGCGGGTATCGCCGTGCACCTGCTGTGGCCCGTGTTCTCGATGCTGCCGCTGCTCGCGATCGGCCTGTGGTTCGGCATCGGCGCGGGGTTGCGGCCGCTGCGCACGATCGCATCCGGCCTCAAACGCAGGAATGCGAACAATCTCGAGCCGGTCGACGTCGGCGCGATGCCGAACGAAGTCCGTCCGCTCGCCGAAGCGATCAACGACCTGCTCGCGCGCCTGGACCGTTCGTTCACGCTGCAACGGCACTTCATCGCCGATGCCGCGCACGAATTGCGCACGCCGATCATGGGCTTGTCGATCCAGTCGCAGCTGCTGCGGCGCGCGTCGACCGCCGAGGAACGCGAGCACATCCTCGCGCAGATCCATGCCGGCACGACGCGGCTCGGCCACCTGGCCGAACAGCTGCTGACGCTCGCCCGCCTCGAACCCGATGCGCAGGCGGTCGCCTCCGCGTCGGCGCCCGTCGATCTCGCCGCGCTGTGCCGGTCGGTGGTATCGGATCGCACGCGCGTCGCCGACGCGCACCGGATCGATCTCGGCGCGATCGTATCGACGCCCGTGATGACGTCGGGCAATGCCGACACGCTGCGCGTGCTGCTGAACAACCTCGTCGACAACGCGATCCGTTATGCGGGCGACGGCGCGCGTGTCGACGTGTCCGCGCGGCTCGACGGCACGACGCCCGTGCTCGAAGTCGCCGACGACGGCCCCGGTATCCCGGAAGCCGAACGCACCGATGTGTGGGAGCGTTTCTACCGCGGCGAAGGCGCGCAGGCCGTCACGTCGTCAGGCAGCGGGCTCGGGCTGTCGATCGTCAAGCGGATCGCCGAACAGCATCGCGCGACGGTCGCACTCGGCACGACACGCGGGGGGCGCGGGCTGACCGTCACGGTGCGCTTTCCGCTGCCGGCCTGACGCCGCGTCACGTGCGACGTGCCACGCGCGGCTTTTCCACAGATTGTGTTGGCAAGCATGTGGACAACCGTCCATTAACGACACCAAGCCATTGATCGGAAAGGGTTTGTCGGGGCTGCACGGCAAATGCGCCATGCGGTCGTGAACAGGCACATCCACGCCGCCACCGGAGCCTCGATCGCGCGTCATGCGCCGCACCGGGTCGATCGCCCCTCCTTCGTCTCAATTCTCGACGACGATCCGCTCGACTCGCGGGCCGGTCGAGGTTGCGAGGATGCTTGCGTGCTTCTACCCGTAGCAATACAGCAGCCCTTTCGGATGCCCGTCCGGCTTGGGTCGGGTTCGGCCCTCACATCGCATTCGCCGGTGTCCCGGGTGTGCCGCACGCACCCCGACTTCTCCACAGAAAATGTTGGCAAGCTTGTGGATATCCTGCGCACCGCAACGCTAAACCCTTGATCCGATGGACTTTGGCACGCGTGATGCAGACGAGGCCCCGGTGACGGCCGCCGCGTCCACCGCTTCGCCGCACTTCGCATCACGACGCCACGACGATGCATGCCGCAGCCGGCGCACACGTGCCGGCCATGCGTTGCGCCACTTACCCACAGATTTTGTTGGCAAGCTTGTGGATATCCTGCGCACGCGTGCGCTAACCCGTTGATCGGCTTAGGGTTCATGCGCCGCGTCACGGTTGCGGCAGCGTGCGGCCCGGACATGCGTGAATGCGGACGATCCCGCGCGACAGACGCGCCGCCGCCGTGCACCGCCCTCGCCTTGACGCTCGCGCCCGCCGCGCGTCAAGATCACGCGAGCCGCACGCGGCCGTGCATCGCCGGCTTCGCGCGACGGCTCAACGGGCCGGACGTTCCGCCCGACACATCACTCCGAGGAAGGCCATGGAACACTTCACCGCGTGGCAGCTGGTCGTCTCACTCGTGCTCGTCGCCGTCGTCGTTTATCCGTACGTCCGCATCGTCCGGCGCACCGGGCATTCGGGCTGGTGGATCCTGACGATGTTCGTCCCGGTCCTGAACTTCGTCATGTTGTGGGTGTTCGCGTTCGTGCGCTGGCCCACGGTCGACGATCGGCAGCCCTGACCGTCGCCGCCGCGGCCGCCGGGCTTGTCCACAATTTTTGTTGGCAAGCATGTGGATAGCCTGCGCATACCGCGATCAAGCGCTTGATCCGAAAGACTTTGTCCGCGCCGCCTCAAATGCGGCACGCGGCAGGTAAAGTGCCGCTCGCACGTCGTCGCGCCACGTGACGGGCTGCCTTCCGCGCGGGCGAACCGGCTTGTCCACAGATTGTGTTGGCAAGCGTGTGGATAGCCTGCGCATACCGCAGGCAAGCGCTTGATCCGAAAGACTTTGTCCGCGCCGCCTCAAATGTGGCACGCCGGCCCGCGCCACGCCGGGCGCGGCCGCGCGCGGGCTTGTCCACAATTTTTGTTGGCAAGCATGTGGATA
>NZ_ASSI01000081.1:0-50368 GCF_000466765.1 Burkholderia sp. AU4i
GCACGCCGCCGAACACGAGCGGCAGCAGCGACGCACCGCACGCGAGCGGCAGCACGAGCAGCCGCAGGCTGTCGAGCGGGAAGAAGAAGCTCTCGATCCAGTAGATGCCGGCGCCGAGCCAGAACATCGCGGACAGCGCGAACGCGAAGCCGAACACCATCGCGTCGTGCGGGAAGATGGTCGTATGGAGCAGCACGCCGTGCGCGACGAGCGCGGCGAACAGCAGCGCGCGGCCGGCCCCGCTCATCCCGGACGCGGCGGACGCGGGGACCGGCACGGCCGGCACGCTCGCGACGAGCGGCGTCGCGCCCTGGCGGTGCGTGCGCCAGCCTGCGACGGCAAGGCCGCCGTACAGGAATGCGGTGAGGGCATACAGTACAATATCCATGTTCGAAGTTTACACTAGGCCCCCTTCCCGCGACGGCTCCCTTTGTTCGGTTCCGCCGCGCCTTCGGGCCCCACTGTCCATCGCTCCCCATGCTCGACAATCTCACTCAACGGATGGCGCGCGTCGTCAAGACGCTGCGCGGCGAGGCCCGGCTTACCGAGGCGAACACGCAGGAGATGCTCCGCGAGGTGCGTCTCGCGCTGCTGGAGGCCGACGTTTCGCTGCCGGTCGTCCGCGAATTCATCGCCAAGGTCAAGGAAAAGGCGCTCGGCGAAGAAGTGATCAGCAGCCTGTCGCCGGGTCAGGCGCTCGTCGGCGTGGTCCAGAAGGAACTGACCGCCGTGATCGGCGGCGACTACGAAGGCAAGGCCGCCGAGCTGAACCTCGCGGTCACGCCGCCCGCGGTGATCCTGATGGCCGGCCTGCAGGGCGCGGGCAAGACCACGACCGCCGGCAAGCTCGCGAAGCTGCTGCGCGAGAAGTACAAGAAGAAGGTGCTGACCGTGTCGTGCGACGTGTATCGCCCGGCCGCAATCATGCAGCTGAAAACGGTGAGCGAACAGGTCGGCGCCGACTTCTTCCCGTCCACGCCGGATCAGAAGCCCGTCGACATCGCAGTCGCGGCCGTCGACTGGGCGAAGCGCCACTACCATGACGTGCTGATCGTCGATACGGCCGGCCGCCTCGGTATCGACGAGGCGATGATGCAGGAAATCGCCGCGCTGCACGGCACGCTGAAGCCGGCCGAAACGCTGTTCGTCGTCGACGCGATGCTCGGCCAGGACGCGGTCAACACCGCGAAGGCGTTCAACGACACGCTGCCGCTCACCGGTGTCGTGCTGACCAAGCTCGACGGCGATTCGCGCGGCGGCGCCGCGCTGTCGGTGCGTCACGTCACGGGCAAGCCGATCAAGTTCGTCGGCGTGGCCGAGAAGCTCGACGGTCTCGAGGTGTTCCACCCCGACCGGATGGCAAACCGGATCCTCGGCATGGGCGACATCCTCGCCCTCGTCGAGGAGGCGCAGCGCGGCGTCGACGTGCAGGCCGCGCAGAAGCTCGCCGACAAGGTCAAGAAAGGCGGCGACTTCGACCTGAACGATTTCCGCGCGCAGATCTCGCAGATGAAGAACATGGGCGGCCTGTCGTCGCTGATGGATAAGCTTCCGGCGCAGTTCCAGCAGGCGGCGGCCGGCGCCGACATGGGCCAGGCCGAGAAGTCGATCCGCCGGATGGAAGGCATCATCAGCTCGATGACGCCCGCCGAGCGCGCGAAACCCGAGATCATCAAGGCGACGCGCAAGCGCCGCATTGCAGCCGGCGCGGGCGTGCCGGTGCAGGAAGTCAACCGGATGCTGAACCAGTACGACCAGATGCGTACGATGATGAAGAAGCTGAAGGGCGGCAACATGCAGAAGATGATGCGCGGCCTGAAGGGCATGATGCCCGGCATGCGCTGATTCCGCCGATCGGCCGGCGCGCGGGTTTTTGCTGTAGCGCGCGCCGGCCGTTCTGCTTCATTCTTATTTGTATACCGACTGCCCGCCAGAACACATGAACCGCGAAGAAGCCCTCCACATTTTCAACCACTCCGAAGAGATCGTCTCGGCCGACGCCGTCAATGCGTCGATCTCCCGGATGGCCGACGCGATCCGCGCCGAGATCGGCGATGCGTTCCCGCTCGTTCTCTCGGTGATGGGCGGCGCCGCGGTGTTTACCGGGATGCTGCTGCCGCATCTCGATTTCCCGCTCGAATTCGACTACATCCACCTGACCCGCTACCGCAACACGACGCAGGGCAGCCCGGAAATGCACTGGCGCGTCGCGCCGCGCGAATCGGTGAAAGACCGGATCGTGCTCGTGCTCGACGACATCCTCGACGAAGGCGAGACGATGGCCGCGATCCGCGACCGCATCCTCGACATGGGCGCGAAGCGCTTCATGTCGGCCGTGCTGTGCGAGAAGACGCTCGCGAAGGCAAAGCCGCTGCACCCCGACTTCTGCGGCTTCGCGGTGCCGGATCGCTACGTGTTCGGCTGTGGGATGGATGCGAAGGGCTACTGGCGCAACCTGCCGACGATCCGCGCGCTGACCACGAACGTCTGAGCGCCCCGCTCCGCACTATAAGAAAGCGGCGCTCCGGTTTCCCGGAGCGCCGCTTTTTTGTGGGCACGCGCCGCGCCGCCTACAGCTGGTGCACAAATGCGCGGATGCCGCCCAGCATCATCTCGACCGAAATCGCGACGAGCACGAGGCCCATCAACCGCTCGAACGCCGCGACGGTCCGTTCGCCGATCCATTGCTGGATCCGCTCGGCCAGCACGAGCGTCACCGCGCAGACGATCATCGTGACCGTCAGCGCGCCGACCCACTCGAGCATCTTGCCGGGCCCCTGCGACGTCAGCAGCATCACCGTCGCGAGCGCCGACGGCCCGGCGAGCGCCGGAATCGCGAGCGGCACGATGAACGGCTCGCCGCCCGCGCGCGGATCGTTGCCGAGTGCGCCGTCCGGATGCGGGAAGATCATCCGCAGCGCAATCAGGAACAGCACGATCCCGCCGCCGAGCCGCAACGACAGGTCGGTGAGGCTCATCATCCGCAGGAAGCGGTCGCCGACCAGCATGAAGAACAGCAGGATCACGAACGCGATCCCCACTTCACGCAGGATCAGCTTCACGCGCCGCTCGCGCGGCACATCCCGCATGGCCGAAATGAACAGCGGGATGTTGCCGAGCGGATCGGTGATCAGCACCAGGAGCACGGTGGCCGACAGGAAGGTGTATTCCACCGCGTTCCCCGGTCGGTGCGCTTAGCGCGCGAGCGCGGCGCGGATCTTCTCCACGACCGTCGCCGCAGCCGCGTCGGCCGGCAGCAGCGTCGCTTCGGCGTCGCGGCGGCCCTGATACTCGATCTTGCCTTCCTTCAGGCCGCGCTCGCCGATCACGAGCCGATGCGGCACGCCGATCAGCTCCCAGTCGGCGAACATCACGCCCGGGCGCTCGCCGCGATCGTCGAGGATCACGTCGATGCCGGCCGCGGCGAGTTCCGCGTACAGCTTGTCGGCGGTCTCGCGCACCATGTCGCTGCGGTCATAGCCCATCGGGCACAGCACGACTTCGAACGGCGCGATCGATTCGGGCCAGATGATGCCGCGGTCGTCGAAGTTCTGCTCGATCGCCGCGCCGAGGATACGCGTGACGCCGACGCCGTAGCAGCCCATCAGCATCGGCTGCGGCTTGCCCGACTCGTCGAGGAACGTCGCGCCCATCGCTTCCGAATACTTGGTGCCGAGCTGGAACACATGGCCGACCTCGATGCCGCGGCAGATGTCGATCACGCCCTTGCCGTCCGGCGACGGGTCGCCCTTCTTCACGTTGCGCACGTCGGCGACGTCCGGCTCGGGCAGGTCGCGGCCCCAGTTCACGCCGGCGATGTGATAGTCGACCTCGTTCGCACCGACGACGAAGTCGCTCATGTTCGCGACCGTGCGATCGGCGATCACCTTCACCGGTTTCTTCGTGCCGACCGGGCCGAGGTAGCCCGGCGGCGTGCCGAACCACTCGACGATTTCCTGCTCGGTCGCGAAGCGGTGGTTCTTCAGGCCCGGCAGCTTCGACACCTTGATCTCGTTCAGGTCGTGGTCGCCGCGCAGCATCACGAGCCAGATGGTCGGCTCGGCGCCTTCGTTGTCGGTCGCGAGCACGATCGACTTGATCGTGCGCTCGAGCGGGATGGCCAGCAGTTCGGCGACGGCTTCGCACTTCGCCTTGCCCGGCGTCGCGACCTTTTCCATCGCTTCGGCCGGCGCCGCGCGTTCGGCGATCAGCGGCAGCGCTTCGGCCGCCTCGACGTTCGCCGCGAACTCGGACGTCGGGCAGTACGCGATCGCGTCCTCACCGGTGTCGGCGATCACGTGGAATTCGTGCGAGAAGTTGCCGCCGATCGAGCCGCTGTCGGCCGCGACCGCGCGGAACTCGAGGCCGAGACGCGTGAAGATGCGCACGTACGCGTCGTACATCTTGCGATACGACTCGTTCAGGCCGGCCGCATCCTTGTCGAACGAGTACGCGTCTTTCATGATGAATTCGCGGCCGCGCATCACGCCGAAGCGCGGACGGATCTCGTCGCGGAACTTCGTCTGGATCTGGTAGAAGTTCACCGGCATCTGCCGGTAACTCTTGATCTGGTTGCGCGCGATGTCGGTGATGACTTCCTCGTGCGTCGGCCCGATCACGAAGTCGTTGTCCTTGCGGTCCTTGAAGCGCAGCAGCTCGGGGCCGTACTGTTCCCAGCGGCCCGATTCCTGCCACAGCTCGGCCGGCTGCACGGCCGGCATCAGCAGCTCGATGGCGCCCGCCCGGTTCATTTCCTCGCGCACGATCGCCTCGACCTTGCGAATCGAACGCAGGCCGACCGGCAGGTAGTTATAGATGCCGCCGGCGACGCGACGGATCATGCCGGCGCGCACCATCAGCTTGTGGCTGACGATCTCTGCGTCGGCGGGTGCTTCTTTCAGGGTGCCGATAAAGAAACGGGAAGCTTTCATGCGGACGGTTCCAAAAACGGCGCCCCCAGGCGGGGCGCCCGAAAAAGTTTCAAGGTGAAAAAGCTGCGCGCGGCGAACAGCAATGGACGACGATGGCGCAGACGACGTAGCAGACTAATCAGGGACAATTCAGCCGGTGTACCCCGCGCGGATTCGCTCCGCTACGGTGCGCAGCGCCCGTTATCTGTTTATAATCAAAGCAATTTTAAAGGATTCGAAGGTGGTTGTATGCTGGATCGTGAAGGCTTTCGCCCGAACGTCGGCATCATCCTCTTGAACGCGCGCAACGAGGTGTTTTGGGGCAAGCGGCTCCGCGAGCATTCCTGGCAGTTTCCTCAAGGTGGGATCAAGTACGGCGAGACCCCCATGCAGGCGATGTACCGGGAGCTGCACGAGGAAACGGGCCTGCATCCGGAACACGTCAAGATAATCGGCCGCACTCGCGACTGGTTGCGTTATGAGGTGCCTGACAAGTTCATCAAACGCGAAGTACGCGGTCATTACCGCGGCCAGAAGCAGATCTGGTTCCTGCTGCGGATGGTCGGACGCGATTGCGACATTTGCTTGCGCGCGACCGACCACCCGGAGTTCGATGCGTGGCGCTGGAACGAGTACTGGGTGCCGCTCGATGCGGTGATCGAGTTCAAGCGGGATGTCTATCAGTTGGCGCTGACGGAACTGTCGCGCTTCCTGCGCCGCCCGGCGCAGCGAGCCGAGAAGCCGCGTGGGCCGCGTCTGTCGCGCTATCCGCGCGTCATTGGCGCACCGGCCCAGCAGACGCTGACGATTGTCGACGCATCGGTAGTCTGTTCGGAGATCGAAGTGGAAGCGAGCACGCTCGACGAGATGCCGCCCCACGTGATCGTCGGCAAATGACGAATCGAACTGCATGACCGGGCGCGACCTTGGTGTCGCGCCCTTTTTTTACGAGGAATGCATATTGAAAGCGATTGCTCTCGCGCTCGCATCGATTGCCGCGGTGGCCACGCTGGCAGGTTGCGCGAATTCGAAGACACCGAGCAACAAGGATGACAGCGAGTTCGTGTATCTGCTGGACCGCCAGGGAACCTGGAAGGAAAACACGGTCGACTCGCTGCCGCCGCTGCCGCAGGCGAGCGACCTGCTGCCGTTCAACGTATCGCAGAACACGCCGCTCAAGTTCTTCGTCGATGCGAAGTCGCTCGCGGTCGGCACCGACGGCGTCGTGCGCTACGCGGTCGTCGTCACGAGCCCGGCCGGCGCGCGCAACGTGAACTACGAGGGCATCCGCTGCGACACCTATGAATGGCGCCAGTATGCCGGCCTGAATTCGGACCACGACGGCTGGGATCGCACGGTCGAGAACGATTGGCAGCGCATCGAGAACGGCGAGCTGAATGCCTACCACTCGGCGCTGTATCAGGATTACTTCTGCGCGAACAAGATGCCGCAAGGCTCGACCCGGCAGATCCTGGAGAACATCCGGTTTCACCGTACCGCGATGAGTCAGTTGCGCTGATGGCGCGCGGCGCCCGCCGCCGCACTTTCTGCCGTCCGCTGCATGAAAAAGCCCGCATCACGCGGGCTTTTTCATTTGACGGCCTGAACCGGCAACGCGAATGATCACACCAGCACCAGATTGTCGCGATGGATCAGTTCGGGCTCCAGCATGTAGCCGAGCACGGATTCGATCTCGCCGCTCGGCTTGCGGTGAATCAGTTTCGTCTCCGCGCTGCTGTAGTTCGTGAGCCCGCGCGCCACTTCGCGCCCGTCGGGGCCGACACACGCGATGACTTCGCCGCGCGCGAACGCACCCTGTACGTCGATCACGCCGATCGGCAGCAGGCTCTTGCCGCCGGCCGTCAGTTTCTCGACCGCGCCCGCATCGATCACGACATGGCCGCGCACCTGCAGGTGGTCGGCCATCCACTGCTTGCGCGCCGCCATCCGTGCGGTACGTGCGATCAGTTGCGTGCCGATCGCCTCGCCGGCCGCCAGACGCACGAGCACGTCGGACTCCCTGCCGCTCGCGATTACCGTATTTGCACCGCTGTGCGCCGCGCGCTTCGCCGCGAGAATCTTCGTCAGCATCCCGCCGCGGCCAAGGCTCGAGCCCGCACCGCCCGCCATCGCCTCGAGTTCCGGCGCGCCCGCATTCGCTTCCGCGACGAGTGTCGCGCTCGGATCCTTGCGCGGATCGGCCGTAAACAGCCCCGACTGGTCGGTCAGGATGATCAGCGCATCGCCTTCGATCAGGTTTGCAACGAGCGCGCCGAGCGTGTCGTTGTCGCCGAACTTGATTTCATCGGTGACGACCGTGTCGTTCTCGTTGATGATCGGCACGACGCCGAGCCGCAACAGCGTCAGCAGCGTCGATCGCGCATTCAGGTAGCGCTCGCGATCCGCCAGATCGGCATGCGTCAGCAGGATCTGCGCGGTGCGGATGTCGTGCTCGGTGAAGCGGCTCTCGTAGACCTGCGCAAGCCCCATCTGGCCGACCGCGGCCGCCGCCTGCAACTCGTCGATTTCCCGCGGCCGCTTGCTCCAGCCGAGCCGCTGCATCCCTTCGGCAATCGCGCCCGAGCTGACGAGCACGACTTCCTTACCCTGGGCGCGCAACGCGGCGATCTGGGCCGCCCAGCGGCCGATTGCAGCATGATCGAGCCCCTTGCCGTCGTTGGTCACGAGGCTGGAGCCCACCTTCACCACCAATCGCTTCGAATCCGCGATGATCGAACGCATCCTGCACTGTCTCCTGTATCTGATGCCTGCCCGGCCGGGCGCGATCGAGCGCCGACGCCGGGCGGCACGCCCGGCGCGCTCCGGAACCACTCAGGCGTCGTCGCCCGGCGCGGCCTCGCCCTTCGCAGGCGGCGCGTCGCGGAAACGCACGTCCGCCGCGAGATCTTCCGCCTCCGCCGCGCGATGCGCGTCCGAATGTTCGGAGAGGTAGTCGTAGATCGCGTAGCACAGTGCTTCACAGCCCTGGCCCGTCAGTGCCGAAATCTCGAACACCGGGCCGTCCCACTCGAAGCGCTCGAGGAAATCCGCGACGCGCGCCTTGCGCTCGTCTTCCGGCACCATGTCGAGCTTGTTGAGCACGAGCCAGCGCGGCTTCTCGTAGAGCGCCTCGTCGTATTTGCGCAGCTCGCCGACGATCGCCGTCGCTTCGGCAACCGGATCGACGCTTTCGTCGAACGGCGCGAGATCGACCAGATGCAGCAGCACGCCGGTGCGCTGCAGGTGGCGCAGGAACTGATGGCCGAGGCCCGCGCCTTCGGCGGCACCCTCGATCAGCCCCGGGATGTCGGCGATCACGAAGCTCTTGCTCGGGCCGACCCGCACCACGCCGAGATTCGGCGCAAGCGTCGTGAACGGGTAGTCGGCGATCTTCGGCCGCGCATTCGACACCGACGAGATGAACGTCGACTTGCCTGCGTTCGGCATGCCGAGCAGGCCGACATCGGCGAGCACCTTCAGCTCGAGCTTCAGCATGCGACGTTCGCCGGGCTTGCCGTCCGTCTTCTGGCGCGGCGCGCGGTTCGTGCTCGACTTGAAATGCAGGTTGCCGAGCCCGCCGGCACCGCCCTGCGCAAGCATCACCTGCTGGTCGTGCTCGGTCAGGTCGGCGATCAGCTCGCCGGTATCCATGTCGCTGATGATCGTGCCGACCGGCATGCGCAGCGTGACGTCGTCGCCACCCTTGCCGTAACAATCCGAGCCTCGCCCGTTTTCGCCGTTGCGCGCCAGATGCTTCTTCGCGTAACGGTAGTCGATCAGCGTGTTGATGTTGCGGTCGGCGATCGCGTACACGCTACCGCCCCGACCGCCGTCGCCGCCGTCCGGCCCGCCGAACGGGACGAATTTCTCGCGGCGCATCGACGCACTGCCATCGCCTCCGTCGCCGGCGATGACTTCGATTCGTGCTTCGTCAATGAACTTCATTCGTCACTCCGCCCAGTATTTCCGCTATTGTGCCGCGCGCCGGCACGCTTGAACAATCTGCCGTTCGGCCGATCGTACGCCGGTTGCGCAACGGTCGCCGGAACGCGCACGCGCCCGGCGGCCAAATAAAAAAAGGCCCCGCGAAGACTGCGGGGCCTTTCGGCTACGAAGCCCGTGGGTGCCTGAACTTAGGCAGCCGCCGGGACGACGATGACCAGATGCTTCTTGTCCGCGCCCTTCGTCGCGAACTTGACGTGACCGTCGACCAGCGCGAACAGGGTGTGATCCTTGCCCATGCCGACGTTCTCGCCTGCGTGCATGCGCGTACCGCGCTGACGCACGATGATGCCGCCGGCATTGATTGCCTGGCCGCCGTACACTTTCACGCCGAGACGTTTCGACTCGGAGTCGCGGCCGTTCCGGGAAGAGCCGCCTGCCTTTTTGTGTGCCATCTGATTGCTCCTTTACCGAGGCGCTTACGCGTTGATCGCGTCGATGCGCAGCTCAGTGTAGTTCTGGCGGTGGCCGCCGTGCTTTTGGTAGTGCTTCCGGCGACGCATCTTGAAGATGGTGACCTTGGCATGACGACCGTGCGACACAACGGTGGCCTTGACGGAAGCCCCACTGACCAGCGGCGTACCGAACTTAATCGATTCGCCTTCGCCCACTGCGAGAACCTGGTCGAGCGTGATTTCAGCGTCAATGTCAGCCGGTATCTGTTCTACTTTGAGTTTTTCGCCAACGGCAACCTTGTACTGCTTGCCGCCGGTTTTTATGACCGCGTACATTGAGAACCTCACTCTGGATCCAATTTTTCCGCACACCACGCGCGGAAAACACGTGATTATACATGGGGTTAGCACCGAAGTCAAAACCGATCGACGATTGCCACGCGCGGGCCTCGGCCGAACGGCCAAATTCGCGGCTGCGGCACGTGTGACAGACCGGGATATCTCGGATTCGACTTATAATCCGCGGCATCACCCAATTCCATCATCATGTCGTCGTCCACCGCCTCCCCCACCCTCAGCGCCGCCCACCTGCTCGCTCCGATCACCAGCGACATGGAGCAGGTGAATCGCGTTATCCGGCAAAGCCTCGCGTCCGACGTGCTGTTGATCAACCAGATCGCCGAGTACATCATCGGCGCGGGCGGCAAGCGGCTGCGCCCGGCGTTGCTGCTGCTCGTCGCCGGTGCACTCGGCGAGACGTCGCACCAGCGGCACGTGCTGGCCGCCGTCGTCGAGTTCATCCACACGGCCACGCTGCTGCACGACGACGTCGTCGACGAATCCGAGCTGCGCCGCGGCCGCCAGACCGCCAATGCGCTGTTCGGCAACGCGGCGAGCGTGCTGGTAGGCGACTACCTCTATTCGCGCTCGTTCGAGATGATGGTCGGCGTCGGCAAGATGCGCGTGATGGAGATCCTGTCCGAAGCGACGACGATCATTTCCGAAGGCGAGGTGCTGCAGCTCCTCAACATGCACGACGCGGACGTCGACGAAGCGCGCTACATGCAGGTGATCCGCTACAAGACGGCCAAGCTGTTCGAGGCATCGGCACGCCTGGGCGCGGTGCTCGCGGGCGCCGATGCGCCGACCGAGGCCGCCGCCGCCGAATACGGCCGCCGGATCGGCACCGCATTCCAGATCATGGACGACTGGCTCGACTACGCGGGCACCGTCGAGGCAATGGGCAAGAATGCCGGCGACGACCTCCGCGAAGGCAAGCCGACACTGCCGCTCATCTATCTGATCGAGCGCGGCACGCCCGAGCAGGCAGCGCTGGCACGCGAGGCGATCGAACAGGGCGGCACCGATCGCTTCGACACGATTTTCGAAGCGATCACGCGCTCGGGCGCACTGGATCACACGCTCGAATGTGCGCGCCAGGAAGCGCAGGCGGCAGCGGCCGCGATCGCCGCATTCCCCGATTCAATCTACAAGGAGAGCCTGCTCGCGCTGTGCTCTTACTCGACGTCGCGGCAGTCCTGATTGCATGTCATGTGTCGCCGCCACGGCTGCGACACATGTTCGACACGGGAAAATCACCTGTCTCGAAAAATTTTTTCTCCAAGGGCTTCCCTTCTTGAAGAAACGTCGTTATAGTTATGTTCTTGCTTGACGACGCAGCGGTCTTGAAGAAGACGGCGAAATCGGAAGAGTAGAAATCGGGGTGTAGCTTAGCCTGGTAGAGCGCTACGTTCGGGACGTAGAGGCCGGAGGTTCGAATCCTCTCACCCCGACCAGATTTTGAAAAAACCGTGCACCATGTGCACGGTTTTTTTTCGTCCGGCCGCCGCGGCCCCCTCGTGTCGCGCACGACACATCACGGTCGCCGGCCTCTGCTATATTTCCCCCATCCCTGTCCTTCACTGCTCCTTCCAACGCGTGGACCAAATTCCCTTATGGGCGCAAATCGGCGCCGTCTTCCTGCTTCTCCTCTGTTCCAGCTTCTTTTCCATTTCCGAGACCGCGATGATGGCGCTCAATCGCCATCGGCTGAAGCATCTCGCCGGCCAGGGTGCGCTCGGCGCGAAAACCACGCAGGGGTTGCTGACGCGCACTGACCTGCTGCTCAGCGTGATCCTGATCGGCAACAACCTGTTCAACACGATCATCCCGGTCCTGACGACGTCGCTCGCGCTCCATACGTTCGGCCGCAACAACCTCGCGCTGTCGATCGCGACCGGCATCGTCGCGTTCCTGATCATCGTGTTCGCCGAAATCGCGCCGAAGATCGTCGGCGCGACGTTCCCCGAACGCATCGCACTGCCCGCGAGCCTCGTGATCGCGCCGCTGATGCGCGTGTTCAAGCCGGTCGTCTGGTTCGTCAACGCGCTCGCGAACGGCGTGCTGTGGGTGCTGCGCATCAACACGAAGAAGGGCCGCGACCAGCGGATGTCGGCCGACGAGCTGCGGGCCATCGTGCTCGAGTCGAGCAGTTTCATGCCGACCAAGCACCGCAGCATCCTGCTCAACCTGTTCGACCTCGAGAACATCACGGTCGACGACGTGATGGTGCCGCGCCGCCAGATCGAGTCGCTCAACTTCTACGCGCCGCTCGACGACGTCCTGCACCAGCTCGAAACCTGCTATCACAACCGGCTTGTCGTCTACGAAGGCGACATCGACAAGGTGCTCGGCGTGCTGCACGTCCGCAAGACGCTGACCGCGCTGCACAACCAGGAGTTCGACCGCGAGACGCTGCGCACGCTGCTCGCCGAGCCGTACTACGTGCCGTCGGGCACGCCGGTGGTCCAGCAGCTCCAGTTTTTCCAGGAAACGCGGCAGCGGACCGCGCTCGTCGTCAACGAGTACGGCGAACTCGAAGGCCTCGTCACGCCCGAAGACATCATCGAGGAGCTGATCGGCGAATTCACGACATCGATGCCGCGCAGCGAACGCGCGGGCGGCTGGGACGAGAACGGCGAATGCATCGTCTCGGCGAGCATGCCGCTGCGCGAACTGAATCGCTGGCTGCACCTGAAGCTGCCGACCGACGGGCCGAAGACGCTGAACGGACTGGTCCTCGAAATCCTCGAGGAAATTCCGGAAGACGACGTGTGCCTGAAAATCGGCGACGTGATGCTCGAGGTGATGCGCAGCGACGATCAGGCCGTGCGCACCGTCAAGCTCTTCAAGCCGCGCGGCTCGCGCACCGCACGCGCCGCCGCGCGTTAGCCGAACGGCCGACTGCCGGCGCCGCCCGCGACGCGCGACCATCTGCTGGTCACGGTCAACTGGCGGCCAGCGTGCCGGCTCACATGCATTTCACTCCTCCCGGGGCGCCGCTGCGCACGCAGCCGCCGCCCGCTCATTCCGATGCAACGCCCGTCACCGCACCGCGCGCGCTCGACGCGGCCCAGCTCGACGACGCGCCGGCCGTGCGGCTGCTGACGGACACGCTTCACGCGGCACGCGTGCGCGACGCATCCGACATCCACGTCGAACCGTTCGAAGCCGGCTGGCGCATCCGCCTGCGCATCGACGGCGTGCTGCACGAACATGCGCGGCCACCTCTTCATCTGCGCGACGCGCTCGTCACGCGGATCAAGGTGCTCGCACGCATGGACATCGCCGAGCGACGGCTCCCGCAGGACGGCAGGCTGCGCATCGCGATCGACGGCGGTACGCGCGGCGACTACCGCGTCAGTTCGCTGCCGACGTTGTTCGGTGAAAAACTCGTGCTGCGGCGCCTCGAAACCCTGCCGACCGACCTCACGCTCGCCCGTCTCGGCTTCGACGCGCAACAGGCGGCCGCGATGGAAGCCGCGATACGCGCACCGCATGGCCTCGTGCTCGTCACGGGCCCGACCGGCAGCGGCAAGACGCTGTCGCTCTACTGCGCGCTGCAGATGCTCGATCGCGACGCGCACAACGTCTGCACGGTGGAGGATCCCGCCGAGATCCAGCTCGACGGCATCAGCCAGGTCGGCGTCGCCGAAAAGGCGGGGCTCACGTTCGCGACGGCACTGCGCGCGCTGCTGCGGCAGGATCCGGACATCATCATGGTCGGCGAGATTCGCGATGCGGAGACGGCCGACGTCGCGATCAAGGCCGCGCAGACCGGCCATCTTGTGCTGTCGACGCTGCACACGAACGACGCGCCAGCCGCCGTCGCGCGGCTGCTCGACATCGGGGTCGCTCCATACAACCTCGCGGCCGCGCTGCACCTCGTCACCGCGCAGCGCCTCGTGCGGCGGCTGTGCACTACCTGCCGCATGCACTCGGACGCACCGGTGCCCGTATTGCACGACGCCGGCTGCGACCCGGCTGCTCTCGCCGCGGGATGGCGGCCGTTCGTCGCGCGAGGCTGTTCGGCCTGTCACGGCATCGGCTATCGCGGCCGCATCGGCCTGCATCAGACGATGCCGGTATCGCCCCGGCTGGCGGAACGCATCGTCGCCCGGGCAAGCGTCGGCGAACTCGCGCAATGCGCGGCGGCCGAAGGCGTGCGCAGTTTGCGCGACGCGGCGTTCGCGCGCGTCCGGGACGGCACGACGAGCATCGCGGAAGCCATCGCCGCGACACCTGCGGCATGAGCATGCGCACAACGCCGCGCGAAAGCCGCTTCGCATGGCGCGGCCGCCATCGCGACGGCACGCCACGCCGCGGGATCATCATCGCGTTCGACGCCGCGAATGCACGCGCCGCGCTCGCACGCGACGGCATCGCAGTCCTGTCGCTCGACATCCGCGGGCCGGCCCGGCCGCCAACGGCCGGCACGCGGGACGTCACGCGCTTCACGCGCCAGCTCGCGAGCCTCCTGCAGGCCGGGTTGCCGCTCGCGCCGTCGCTCGAGATGCTCGCGCGCACGCGGCCACGCGACGGCCTGCCGCGCATCGCCGCCGGTCTCGCACGCGAGATCGTCGCCGGCCATCGCTTCGCCGATGCACTCGCACGCTATCCGGCGCAGTTCGGCACACTGTATCGCCAGTTGATCGAGGTCGGCGAAGCGTCAGGCTCGCTCGGGGTCGTGCTGACCCGGGTCGCGGAGCACCGCGAGCGCGCCGACGCGCAATGGCGCAAGCTGCGGGCCGCGCTTGCCTATCCGGCGGCCGTCATCCTGTTCGGGCTCGCGATCTCGGCCGCGTTGATGGTGTGGGTCGTACCGACGTTCCGCCAGATCTTCGACGGTTTCGGCGCCGCACTGCCGGCACCGACCCGTGCGCTGCTCGCGTTGTCCTCGGCACTGTCGGCGTGGGGCGGTGTGCTGGTTGCCGGTACGGCGGCAGCCGCGCTGGCCGCCCATCGCGCACTACGGCTGTCGGCGCCACTGCGCCACGCCGTCGCGCGGCGCCTGCTGCAGGTCCCGCTCGCGGGGAGCGCGATGAGCCGGTTCGCGGCCGCGCGCTGGTGCCGATCGCTGGCGACGCTGCTTGGCGCCGGCGTGCCGCTCGCAGACGCCTTCACCACGCTCGAACGCACGGCCGGCCATCCCGTGTTCGAGCGCGCTACCGCCCACATTGCCGCCCACGTGCTGCGCGGCGCGCGTCTCGCGGACGCGATGCAGTCGGCCGGCTGCTTTCCGGACGACGTCGTGCAGCCGATCGCCGTCGCCGAGGAGACCGGTGCGCTCGACACGATGCTCGCCGACATCGCCGCGCTGTGCGAGCGCCAGCTCGACGCGCATCTCGATACGCTCGCCGCGCTCGGCGAACCGCTGATCGTGATCGTACTGGGCGCACTCGTCGGCGGCCTCGTGATCGCGATGTACCTGCCCATCCTTCAGCTCGGCAACGTGGTGTAGCATCGCAACCGATTCTGTCGCCTTTTAAGTCCGAACCTTGAGCCTCATGACGCCAGCGCCCTTGTCCGCCGTTACCGATTCGCCCGAGAGCACGCTGCTCGCGCTGGCGATGCTGCCGCCCGCGCTGCAGTACGCGTTCGCGGTCGTCATCGGCCTGTGCGTCGGCAGCTTCCTGAACGTGGTCGTGCACCGGCTGCCCGTGATGATGCAGCGCGCATGGCAGGCCGAGATCGACGAAGCGACCGGCAACACGCGTGCCACGCACGAAGACGGCTACCCGCCGCGCTACGATCTGTGGCGCCCGCGCAGCGCTTGCCCGCAGTGCGGCCACGTGCTGCGCGCATGGGAAAACATCCCGCTCGTCAGCTACCTGATCCTGCGCGGGCGCTGCCGACGCTGCGGCCACGCGATCGGCATCCGTTATCCGCTCGTCGAACTCGCATGCGCGCTGCTCGCCGCCGGCTCGCTCGCGGCATTCGGCCCGACCGTCGCCGCGCTCGCCGCGTTCGCGCTGTGC
The DNA here is from genome assembly GCF_000466765.1 of Burkholderia sp. AU4i. Classification (NCBI taxonomy): domain Bacteria; kingdom Pseudomonadati; phylum Pseudomonadota; class Betaproteobacteria; order Burkholderiales; family Burkholderiaceae; genus Burkholderia; species Burkholderia sp. AU4i. The sequence continues at coordinate 15,625 of NZ_ASSI01000081.1, forward strand.
GCCGCGCTGCTCGCGATGAGCGCGATCGATATCCGCACAGGCTACCTGCCCGACTCGATGACGCTGCCGCTCCTCTGGGCCGGGCTCGTGCTGAACCTCGGCGGCACGTTCACATCGCTGCGCTCGGCCGTGATCGGGGCCATGGCCGGCTACCTGTTCCTGTGGTCGGTCTACTGGCTGTTCAAATGGCTGCGCGGCATCGAGGGCATCGGTTTCGGCGACCTGAAACTGCTCGCCGCGCTCGGCGCATGGATGGGCTGGGCCGCACTGCCGCAGGTCGTGCTGTTCGCCGCGGTGACGGGCGCGGTCGTCGGGCTCGTCGCGACCTGGCGCGGTCGCATGCGCTTCGAGGAGCCGATTCCGTTCGGCCCGTTCCTCGCGGCAGGCGGTGTCGCGACGCTGTTTTTCGGCACCCCTTTCTATTCGGCGCTCGGAGGCTGACATGTTCGCAATTGGACTCACCGGCGGCATCGGCAGCGGCAAGACGACCGTCGCCGACCTGTTCGCCGCCCGAGGCGCATCGCTGGTCGATACCGATCTGATCGCCCATCGCATCACCGCGCCGGGCGGCCTCGCGATGCCCGCGATCGAACAGGCATTCGGCCGCGGCTTCGTTGCTGCCGACGGCTCGCTCGACCGCGCGCAGATGCGCGCACTGATCTTCAGCGACGACGACGCGCGCCGGCGCCTCGAAGCGATCACGCACCCGCTGATCCGGGCGGAGACCGATCGTGAGGCGCGCGAAGCGCAAGGCCCATACGTGATATTCGTCGTGCCGCTGCTCGTCGAATCCGGCAACTGGAAGGCGCGCTGCGATCGCGTGCTCGTCGTCGACTGTCCGGTCGAAACGCAGATCGCACGCGTGATGCAGCGCAACGGCTTCACGCGCGAGCAGGTCGAGGCGATCATCGCGCGGCAGGCGTCGCGCGAGGCCCGCCTCGCGGCGGCCGACGACGTTATCGTCAACGACGCGACGACGCCCGATGCGCTTGCCGCGCAGGTCGATGCACTGCACCAACGCTATCTCGGGTTCGCGCTCGCTGCGCACTGAGCCTCGCGCGCGATCGTGATGGTGTACGAAATTGGCGCGTTGCTAGGGTAGAGCGTGGGCATTAGAATGTCCTGCATTGTTTCCATCCCTACCCAAGAGGCGAGCGCGCTTGATTCTTTACGAGTATCCGTTCAACGAGCGAATTCGCACGCTGTTGCGCCTCGAAGATCTCTTCGAGCGCTTCGCGTTCTTTTTGGCTCAGGAGGACCCGCGTGAACACCACGTCGCGCTGACGACGCTGTTCGAAATTGCCGAGGTAACGGGCCGCGCGGACCTGAAATCGGATCTGATGAAGGAGCTCGAACGTCAACGCCAGACGCTCGCCCCCTTTCGCGGCAATCCGGGCATCGAGCAGAACGCGCTCGAAGCCGTGCTCGGCGAAATCGAGCAGACGCTCGCGAATCTCGCGCAGATGCAGGGCAAGACCGGTCAGCACCTCGTCGACAACGAGTGGCTCGCCAGCATCCGCAGCCGTGCGGTGATTCCGGGCGGCACGTGCAAGTTCGACCTGCCGTCGTACTACGCATGGCAGCAATGGCCCGCCGAGCAGCGGCGCCAGGACATCGCGAAATGGATCCTGCCGATGCTGCCGCTGCGCGATGCCGCTGCGATCGTGCTGCGGCTCGCGCGCGAATCGGGCCAGGCGTCGAAGGTCATGGCGATGCAGGGCAGCTACCAGCAGATGTTGTCCGGCCGCACCTATCAGTTGATGCAGGTGCGCGTGGCGCCGGAATTGCGCGTCATCCCCGAGGCAAGCGCCAACAAATACATGCTGTGGGTACGGTTCACCATGCAGGACGGCGACGTGCGGCCGCGCGCGGTGGACATCGACGTGCCGTTCCATCTGACACTGTGCAATCTGTAACGGCCGCGTGCCGGTTCAACGCTTTCGTATGACTACCGTCGTGAAATGTCCTTCGTGCGGCGCGGAAGTGCGCTGGACGCCTGAAAACAAGTTCCGTCCCTTCTGTTCGGCCCGCTGCAAGCAGCTCGACCTCGGCGCATGGGCCGCGGAAAAGTATCGGATCGGCGGTTCCTCCGACGAGGGTCCGTCATCGGAAGAAGACGGCACGGACAACCGCCGCGACAGCTGAGCGGCGCGCAGCGCCGCCGTCCGCCGTGCCGCCCGCCGATCTGGCCCGCGTTTCAGGTGGGCCGCCACGGCGTCATTGGGACGCCGCTTCCTTCTCGAGCAGTTCGAGCACCGGCAGCGCCGCCGGCAACAGCGGCGCGACTTCGACCGGCAGTTGCTGCCACACGAACGCCTGCCCTTCCTTGCTGTGCGGCTCGCCCGTCCAGCCCGTCACCTTGCAGAAATAGAGCCGCACGTACGCATGCGGATAATCGTGCTCGAGCGTGTGCCAGCGGTGGCTGGCAGTGACTTCGATGCCGAGTTCCTCGTGCAGCTCGCGCGCCAGCGCGTCCTCGACGCTTTCGCCGGCCTCCAGCTTGCCGCCCGGGAACTCCCAGTAACCTTCATACGGCTTGCCCTTCAGCCGCTGCGCGAGCAGATACCGGCCGTCCGGCTGCACCATCACGCCGACCGCGACTTCCGTCACCTTGCGGCCGTCCGGCGCCCGCACGGCGCCCTGCGCCTGATCCGCGCTCATGCTTGCTCCTTGCGACCCGACCAGTCACGCGCAAACTGCCACGCGACGCGCCCCGACCGCGAGCCGCGCTCGAGCGCCCACACGAGCGCATCGCCGCGCGCGGACTCGATCTCCGCATCCGGGCAACCAAAATGACGCAGCCAGTGCCCGACGATGTCGAGATAGTCGTCCTGCTTGAACGGATAGAAGCTGACCCACAGACCGAAGCGCTCCGACAGCGAGATCTTCTCCTCGACGACTTCGCCGGGGTGAATCTCGCCATCCGGGAGATGCTTGTACGTCTCGTTGTCGCTCATGTACTCGGGCAGCAGATGGCGGCGGTTCGACGTCGCGTAGATCAGCACGTTGTCCGACTGCGCGGCGATCGAGCCGTCGAGCGCGACCTTCAGCGCCTTGTAGCCCGACTCGCCTTCCTCGAACGACAGGTCGTCGCAGAACACGATGAAACGTTCGGGACGCTGCGAGATCAGGTCGACGATGTCGCCGAGATCGTGCAGGTCGTCCTTGTCGACTTCGATCAGACGCAGCCCGTCCTTCGCATACGCGTTCAGGCACGCCTTGATCAGCGACGACTTGCCGGTACCGCGCGCGCCGGTCAGCAGCACGTTGTTCGCCGGCTTCTGCTGCACGAACTGCCGCGTGTTCTGGTCGATCAACCCTTTCTGGCGATCGATATTGTGGAGGTCGTCGAGCGTGATCGACGACACGGCCGGCACCGGCTGCAGATAACCGCGCCCCTGGCGCTTGCGCCAGCGGAATGCGTGTGCGGCATTCCAGTCGACCGCTGCCTGCGCGGGCGGCAACATCCCCTCGAGACGACCGAGCAGCGCTTCCGCGCGCGTCAGAAACTGTTCAAGCTTGTCCATGTCGTTCAGGCACTCCCGATCAGGAGCGGTAATCCGCGTTGATGCTCACGTAGTCGTGCGACAGGTCGCACGTCCAGATGGTGGCCTGTGCGTCGCCGCGGCCAAGCAGCACGCGGATCGTGATTTCGCTCTGCTTCATCACGCGCTGGCCGTCTTCTTCCTGGTAAGCCGGGTTGCGGCCGCCCGCCTTCGCGACGAGCACATCGTCGAGATAGAGGTCGATCTTGCCGACGTCGAGATCGGCGACGCCCGCATAGCCGATCGCCGCGAGAATCCGGCCGAGGTTGGGGTCGGATGCGTAGAAGGCGGTCTTCACGAGCGGCGAATGGCCGATTGCGTAAGCGATCTGGCGGCATTCCGCGACGCTCTTGCCGCCTTCGACCTGCACCGTCATGAATTTCGTCGCACCTTCGCCATCGCGCACGATCAGCTGCGACAGCACCTGCGCGACTTCCGTCACCGCATCGCGCAGTGCCGCATAGGCCGGCGAATCCGTCGACGTGATCGCCGGCAGCGTGCTCTTGCCCGACGCGATCAGGATGAACGAGTCGTTCGTCGACGTGTCGCCGTCGATCGTGATGCAGTTGAACGAGCGGTCGGCCACTTCCTTCACGAGCGTGTCGAGCACCGGCTGCGCGACGTTCGCGTCGAACGCGAGGAAGCCCAGCATCGTCGCCATGTTCGGCTTGATCATGCCGGCGCCCTTGCTGATGCCCGTCAGCGTGACCGTGTGACCGTCGATCGTCACCTGGCGGGACGTGGCCTTCGGCAGCGTATCGGTCGTCATGATCGCCTGCGCGGCATCAAACCAGTTCGCGGCCTTGCGGTTCGCGAGCGCGGCCGGCAGCCCGGCCTTCAGGCGGTCGATCGGCAGCGGCTCGAGGATCACGCCGGTCGAGAACGGCAGCACCTGCGCCGGCTCGATGCCCGCGAGACGCGCGAGTTCCGTGCAGGTCTCGCGTGCGTTCACGAGGCCCGGCTCGCCGGTGCCCGCATTTGCATTGCCCGTATTCACGACCAGCGCGCGGATGCCTGCGCCGCCCGCCCGTACCTTCGCCAGATGCTCGCGGCAGACGGTGACCGGCGCCGCGCAGAAACGGTTTTCGGTGAATACGCCCGCGACCGTCGCGCCTTCGTCGACGGAGATGACCAGCACGTCCTTGCGATTCGGCTTGCGGATGTTCGCTTCCGCCCAGCCGAGCGTGACGCCGGCGACGGGATGCAGTTGGGCGGGATCGATCGACGGAAAATTGACAGCCATGGGGCACACCTGCCGGATGGAAAATGCCGGCACGTGCCGGCATCGATTGGAAGAACCGGCGGCCCCACGCGGGCCGCCACAACTCACATCACTGACTCGAAGCTGCGAACGACGCGGCACGCGTGACGCGCGCCGCCGCCGATCATGACAGCTTCCCGTGACATTGCTTGTACTTCTTGCCGCTGCCGCACGGGCACGGGTCGTTGCGGCCGACCTTCGGCATTTCGCCGCCGGGGCCGCTGTGCGTCATCGCGCTGCCGACCATGTCGGCCGTTGCCGTGGCCGCCGCGGCAGTCGTGACGCTCGCCACCGGCGCACCGGCTTCCGCGTAATCGGCGTGCTGGTACTCGACGTTCTCGAGATGACCTGCGCGCTCCTCGATCTGCTCGGCCGCTTCCTCGAGCTGTTCCGGCGACTGGATCTGCACGTTCATCACGACGCGCGTGACTTCCTGCTTGATCGCCTCGAGCATCGCGGCGAACAGCTCGAACGCTTCGCGCTTGTATTCCTGCTTCGGGTTCTTCTGCGCATAGCCGCGCAGGTGGATGCCCTGGCGCAGATGGTCGAGCGCCGCGAGGTGCTCGCGCCACAGGCGGTCGACCGTCTGCAGCATCACCGAGCGCTCGAATGCGCTGAACGATTCGCGGCCGACCATCGCGACCTTCGCCTCGTACTGCTCGTCGGCGGCCGTCATCACGGCGTCGAGAATCTCCTCGGCCGTAATCGACGACGACTCGTTCACCATTTCCTGGATCGCGAGGTCGAGCTGCCAGTCGTTGCGCAGCGCTTCCTCGAGCTCGGGCACGTCCCACTGCTCCTCGATGCTGCCTTCCGGCACGAACTGGCGGACGACTTCGGCGATCACGCCGTGACGCATCGCGGAGATCGTCTCGGTGATGTCGTGCGCTTCGAGCAGCTCGTTGCGCTGCTGGTAGATGACCTTGCGCTGGTCGTTCGACACGTCGTCGTATTCGAGCAGCTGCTTGCGGATGTCGAAGTTGCGCGCTTCGACCTTGCGCTGCGCGGACTCGATCGAGCGCGTGACGATGCCGGCCTCGATCGCCTCGCCTTCCGGCATCTTCAGGCGATCCATGATCGAACGCACGCGGTCGCCCGCGAAGATGCGCAGCAGCGGATCGTCGAGCGACAGGTAGAAGCGCGACGAGCCCGGATCGCCCTGGCGGCCCGCACGGCCGCGCAGCTGGTTGTCGATCCGGCGCGATTCGTGGCGCTCGGTGCCGATGATGTGCAGGCCGCCAGCGGCCTTCACCTGCTCGTGCAGCGTTTCCCACTCGTCGTGCAACTGCTGGATGCGGCGCGCCTTTTCGTCGGCCGGGATCGCGTCGTCGGCCTCGATGAACGCGGCCTGCTTCTCGGCATTGCCGCCGAGCACGATGTCGGTACCGCGGCCGGCCATGTTGGTCGCGATCGTGACGCGCTTCGGACGGCCGGCTTCCGCGACGATCGCCGCTTCGCGCTCGTGCTGCTTCGCGTTCAGCACCTCATGCGGCAGCCCGGCCTGCTTCAGCAGGTGCGACAGCAGTTCCGAGTTCTCGATCGACGTCGTGCCGACCAGCACCGGCTGGCCGCGCTCGTAGCAGTCGCGGATGTCGCGGATCACCGCGTCGTAGCGCTCCTTGGCCGTCTTGTAGATCTGGTCCTGCTTGTCGATCCGCTTCGGCGGGCGGTTGGTCGGGATCACGACCGTCTCGAGGCCGTAGATCTCGTTGAATTCGTACGCTTCGGTGTCCGCGGTACCGGTCATGCCGGCCAGCTTCGCGTACATCCGGAAGTAGTTCTGGAACGTGATCGACGCGAGCGTCTGGTTCTCGCTCTGGATCTTCACGTGTTCCTTCGCCTCGACCGCCTGGTGCAGGCCGTCGGACCAGCGGCGGCCGGCCATCAGGCGGCCCGTGAATTCGTCGACGATGACCACTTCGCCGTTCTGCACGACGTAGTGCTGATCCTTGTGGAACAGCGTGTGTGCGCGCAGCGCCGCGTACACGTGGTGCATCAGCGTGATGTTCTGCGGCGCGTACAGGCTCTCGCCCTCGCCGATCAGGCCCCATTCGGCGAGCAGGCGCTCGGCCTTCTCGTGGCCCGATTCCGTCAGGAACACCTGGCGGGCCTTCTCGTCGAGCGTGTAGTCGCCCGGCTTCTCGACACCCGTGCCGTCGGCCTTCTCTTCGCCGATCTGGCGCTCGAGCAGCGGCGGCAGTGCGTTCATCCGCACGTACAGCTCGGTGTGATCCTCGGCCTGGCCCGAAATGATCAGCGGCGTGCGCGCTTCGTCGATCAGGATCGAGTCCACTTCGTCGACGACCGCGAAGTTCAGTGCCCGCTGCACACGCGCGTCGGTCTCGTAGACCATGTTGTCGCGCAGGTAGTCGAAGCCGAACTCGTTGTTCGTGCCGTACGTGATGTCCGCCGCATAAGCCTGCTGCTTCTGGTCGTGCTCCATGCCGGACAGGTTGATGCCGACCGACAGACCGAGGAAGTTGTAGAGGCGCGCCATCCATTCGGCGTCGCGCTGCGCGAGGTAATCGTTGACGGTCACGACGTGCACGCCGCGGCCGGCCAGCGCGTTCAGGTACACGGGCAGCGTCGCGACGAGCGTCTTGCCCTCGCCGGTGCGCATTTCCGCGATCTTGCCGTAGTGGAGCACCATGCCGCCGATCATCTGCACGTCGAAGTGCCGCATCTTCAGCACGCGGCGGCTCGCCTCGCGGCAGACCGCGAAGGCCTCGGGCAGCAGCTTGTCGAGCGACTCGCCGGCCGCGACCCGCTGGCGGAATTCGTCCGTCTTGCCGCGCAACTGGTCGTCCGTCAGCTTCTCGATCTGCGTTTCGAGCGCATTGATCGTCGCGACGGTCTTTTGGTATTGCTTGACGAGCCGCTGGTTGCGGCTGCCAAAAATTTTCTGGAGAAAACCGGTTGTCATCGGATCGGATCCTGCGTCGCAGCACCGGCGCCCGGCGCGTGTTGCGCGCCCCGACGCCCGAGCCTCGGCGGCTTAGCGAATTAGTGGACTCAAACATCGAATTTTAGCACGCGGGGAAGCGCGCGCCCGTGTCTCGGCCGGACGGGCACTGCGCGCCGACGGCCGGGCCCACGGGGCGAAAGCCGCCCGTGCACGGGCCCGCGCGGGTACAATCGGCGTCAACGTCCGCGCGCGTGCGCGCCCGAAGAATGTCTCGATGAACCGATTTTCCAAGCGTTTCGGCCCGCTCGCCGCCTATCGCCCGCAACCCGTGTCCGAAGTGCTCGGCCGCACCGACGCGTTCGCGGCACTGCGCGCCGGCGTCGAGCAGATCGCGTCGCTGCAGCGCGATCTTGCCGCGCTCCTGCCCGATTACCTGGCGAACCACGTCGAACCCGGCTTCGTGAAGGACGGCACCCTGACCCTCTTTGCCGCGCACAATGCGCTGGCCGCGCGGCTGCGGCAGGTCGAGCCGCGGCTGCTCGGCGATCTGCAAAAGCGCGGCTGGCCGGTCTCGACGCTGCGCGTGCGCGTGCGCCCGAAGGATGCGCCGGAGCCGCCGCACGTGAAGCAGGCGCGGATGACGTCGGTCGGCGCGGCCGCGTTGCGGGATCTGGCCGATCATCTCGAACCGTCGCCGCTGCAGGCAGCGCTTGCGCGAATGGCGGCCCGGCACGGCGCAAAGCCGCGCTGACGGCCTGCGCCGCCGGCATCGTCCGGCCAACAAAAAAGCAGCCCGAAGGCTGCTTTTTTGTTGCTTGCGCCGAACGCTGTTCAGGCGAAGGCCGTCTGCGCGTCGAACGCGAAACCCTTCGGCGCGGCTTGCGGATCGTCGAACGTGACGATCTCGTACGCATCTTCGTTCGCGAGCAGCTCGCGCAGCAGCGCGTTGTTCAGCCCATGGCCCGACTTGTACGCCGTGTACGACGCCAGCAGCGGATGGCCGATCACGTACAGGTCGCCGATCGCGTCGAGCATCTTGTGCTTCACGAACTCGTCGTCGTAGCGCAGCCCGTCGTTGTTCAGGATGCGGTACTCGTCGAGCACGATCGCATTTTCCATGCTGCCGCCGCGGGCGAGGCCCATCTCGCGCAGCATCTCGGCCTCGTGCGCGAAACCGAACGTGCGTGCGCGCGCGATCTCGCGCACATACGACGTATTCGCGAAATCGACCTCGAGCTCCTGGCCGGTCTTGTCGACGGCCGGGTGACGGAAGTCGATCGAGAATTTCAGCTTGAAGCCGAAGTACGGATCGAGACGCGCGAACTTGTCGCCGTCACGGATTTCGACCGTCTTCTTCACCTTGACGAAGCGCTTCGGCGCGTTCTGTTCCTCGATCCCTGCGGACTGGATCAGGAACACGAAGGTCGCCGCGCTGCCGTCCATGATCGGGATTTCCTCGGCCGTCACGTCGACATAGAGGTTGTCGATGCCGAGGCCGGCGCATGCCGACATCAGGTGCTCGACGGTCGACACACGCACGCCATCCTTCTGCAGCACCGACGCGAGCCGCGTATCGCCGATCGACGTCGCCGCGGCGGGAATGTCGACGGGCGTGGGAAGGTCGACGCGGGAGAACACGATGCCCGTGCCCGGTGCGGCAGGACGGAGCGTCAGCTCGATCTTGCGGCCCGAGTGGACACCGATACCCACGGTCTTCACGATGGATTTGATGGTGCGCTGCTTCAGCATGATGTTCTTCGTCGTGATTGAAGATATCAATCAGGAGTTATATTCGATAGGAGGGATTATAGCGTAATTCCCTATTCAACGCAGTTTGAAACTGCGTATCAATCTGTTTCGGCTGTTTACCCCTGCCGATACGGGACGGGCCGATGCCCGGAACGGAGGCGTTTCCGGTCATCAGCCCGTGTTACAACTGCCCTGAGGCCGGTGAGCAGCGTTGCCGGCAGGCAACGGCGCACCGCGCGATCAGGACGTCAACGTCGCGAGAACACTCGCCGCATCGCTCACTTCGAATTTGCCCGGCGCCTCGACGGCCAGCGTCTTGACCACACCGCCGTCAATCACCATCGTGTAGCGCAGGGAACGAATCCCCATGCCACGCGCGGACAAATCCTGTGTCAGCCCCAGCGCATGAGTGAAAGCCGCGCTGCCGTCCGCCATCATGCGCACCTTGCCCGCGGTGTGCAGATCACGTCCCCATGCGCCCATCACGAATGCGTCGTTGACGGACACGCACCAGATCTCGTCGATACCCGCCGCGCGCAGTTGCTCGGCGTGTTCGACGTAGCCCGGCACATGCTGCGCCGAACAGGTCGGCGTGAAAGCGCCCGGCAATCCGAAGATCACCACCCGCTTTCCCGCAACCTGATCGCGCACGCTGCAGGCGTTCGGCCCCAGCGTGCACCCTTCGCGCGCGTCGTCGATGTACTCGAACAGTTGCGCGTCGGGCAGCGCGTCGCCCACTTGAATCATGGCTGGTCCCTCATAGCGATACGGTTTTTCAGCGTGTCGCGGACAGCACGGCCCATCCCGCCCCGCTTGTGCGGAGAGGGCACGTTTCCCGGCCCGGCGTCGCAGCCGACGCGGCCTGTCGTGGTCCGTAGCATCCGTCACGCCGGCGATACCGCGGCAGTTTCGCCGCGGCTTCGCCTGTGTTTGCGTCAGTCAGCCTGCTTGCGCAGGAAAGCCGGGATGTCGTACGTGTCGACACCCTTCTCCTGCAGCGCCTGCACGTGCGATGCCGCGGTTTCACGCGAATTGCGCCACACCGCCGGCGTATCGAGTGCGCCGTAGTCGGCCGTGCTGACATGATGCGCCGGTGCATAGCCGTGCGACACCGCGCTGACCGGCTGGTTGTCCGTACCGGTGCGCAGCAGCGTCATCGGTGCCGACTGCTGCTTCTTCGCCGCACGGCCCAGACCCGTTGCCACGACCGTCACGCGCAACGCATCGCCCATCGCGTCGTCGTACACCGCACCGAAGATCACCGTCGCATCTTCCGCCGCGTAGCTCTTGATCGTGTTCATCACTTCGCGCGTTTCCGACAGGCGCAGCGAACGGCTCGACGTGATGTTGACCAGCACGCCGCGCGCGCCCGACAGATCGACGCCTTCGAGCAGCGGGCTCGCCACGGCCTGTTCCGCCGCGAGGCGCGCGCGATCGACGCCGGCGACAGTCGCCGTGCCCATCATCGCCTTGCCCTGCTCGCCCATCACCGTCTTCACGTCTTCGAAGTCGACGTTCACGAGGCCATCGACGTTGATGATTTCAGCGATGCCTGCAACCGCGTTGTTCAACACGTCGTCCGCGCACTGGAAGCACTTGTCCATCTCGGCGTCGTCGCCCATCACGTCGAACAGCTTGTCGTTCAGCACGACGATCAGCGAGTCGACGTGATCCTCCAGTTGCTGCGAACCTGCTTCAGCGACGCGCATGCGCTTGCCGCCTTCGAACTCGAACGGCTTGCTGACGACACCGACCGTCAGGATGCCCATCTCCTTCGCGATCTGCGCGACCACCGGTGCCGCGCCCGTGCCCGTGCCGCCGCCCATGCCGGCCGTGATGAACACCATGTGCGCGCCGCGCAGTGCGTCGGCGATGCGCTCACGCGCTTCTTCCGCTGCCGCACGGCCCATTTCCGGCTTCGCACCGGCGCCGAGGCCAGTGTTGCCGAGCTGGATCACCGACGATGCGCGCGAACGCGACAGCGCCTGCGCGTCCGTGTTCATCACGATGAAATCGACGCCCTGCACGCCGCGGTTGATCATGTGCTGGACGGCATTGCCGCCAGCGCCGCCAACGCCGACCACCTTGATGATGGTGCCGTTGGTCTCGGTTTCCAGCATTTCGAATTCCATGTTGCCTCCGTCAAGAGAAAAACTGCTAATCGGCCGTTATTCGGCAGGAGATCGGGCAACCCCCTGTCGCGCGCCAGCCGCCGGCACCAGCGCGAATTTCGAGATTCGGTTTGTCAGAAGTTGCTCAGGAACCATTCCTTCATCCGCGAGAACACCTGCCCCGCGTTGCCGGACTGCACGGCGACCTTGCGGCCGCGCATGCGCTGGGCACTCCCTTCGACGAGCAGCCCCATCGCCGTCGAGTAGCGCGGATTGCGCACGACGTCGGAGAGGCCGCCTGCATACTCCGGCGCGCCGATGCGCACCGGTTTCAGGAAAATATCTTCGCCGAGCTCGACCATGCCGGGCATCATCGACGCACCGCCGGTAATGACCACGCCGGAGCTCAGGAGTTCTTCGTAACCGGATTCGCGCACGACCTGCTGCACGAGCGAGAACAGTTCCTCGACGCGCGGCTCGATCACGGCCGCGAGCGCCTGGCGCGACAGCGTGCGCGGGCCGCGTTCGCCGAGGCCCGGCACTTCCACCATTTCGTCCGGATCGGCGAGCGCCTGCTTCGCGATCCCGTAGCCGACCTTGATGTCTTCCGCATCCGGCGTCGGCGTGCGCAGCGCCATCGCGATGTCGCTCGTGATCTGGTCGCCGGCGATCGGAATCACCGCGGTGTGGCGGATCGCGCCTTCGGCGAAGATCGCGATGTCCGTCGTGCCGCCGCCGATGTCGACCAGCACCACGCCGAGATCCTTCTCGTCTTCCGTCAGCACCGCCAGCGACGACGCGAGCGGCTGCAGGATCAGGTCGTTCACTTCCAGCCCGCAGCGGCGCACGCACTTGACGATGTTCTGCGCGGCGCTCACCGCGCCCGTCACGATGTGCACCTTCACCTCGAGGCGGATGCCGCTCATCCCGATCGGCTCGCGCACGTCCTCCTGGCCGTCGATGATGAATTCCTGCGTGAGGATGTGCAGCACCTGCTGGTCGGTCGGGATGTTGATCGCCTTCGCGGTCTCGATCACGCGCGCGACGTCGGTCTGCGTGACTTCCTTGTCCTTGATCGCGACCATCCCGCTCGAGTTGAAGCTGCGGATGTGGCTGCCGGCGATCCCCGTGAACACGTTGGTGATCTTGCAGTCGGCCATCAGCTCGGCTTCCTCGAGCGCGCGCTGGATCGACTGCACGGTGGCCTCGATGTTGACCACCACACCTTTCTTCAGACCCTTCGACTCGCTCTGGCCGAGACCGATCACCTCGTAGTGACCTTCGCCCTTCAGCTCGGCGACGATGGCCACCACCTTCGACGTGCCGATGTCGAGGGAAACCAGCAGATCCTTGTAGTCTTTGCTCATAAAGTGCTCTTGCGTGTGATCTCTCGTTACTTCTTGCGCTTGTCGGTATCGGTCAGGAACCGCATGCCTGCCGCGCGAATCGCGAATCCGTTCGGATAACGCAGGTCCGCGTACTCGATGTCGTTGCCCCAGCGCTCCGTGACCGCCGGCCAGGCGGCGACCAGACGCTGGCTCCGGTCATGCAGCGACTCGCTGTTGCGTTCCTTGCCCAGCTCGACCTGCATGCCGTTCGACAGCTTCACCGTCCACGCGTACCGCGCCGACAGCGTCACTTCTTCCGGCGCCGCCTTCAGCGGCGCAAACCATTTCCCGAAGTCGCGGTACCGCGTGACGACTTCCTTCGCACTGCCCTCCGGGCCGTCGAACGCCGGCAGTTCCTGATCCAGCTCGCCCTGGTTCGCGGTGAACAGCTCGCCGTCGACGCTCACGAGCTGGTCGCTGCCCCAGGTCCCGAGCGGTTTGTACTCCTCGAGCGTGACAGCCAGCGCATTCGGCCACACCCGGCGCACGCTCGCATGGCGCACCCAGGGCATCTGCTCGAACGCGGCGCGCGCGGCGTCGAGATCGACCGTGAAGAAATTGCCCTTCAGCCGGCCGACCACGCCCGCGCGCACCGTCGGCGAATTGATGTGCTCGGTGTCGCCGTCGATCCGGATTTCCCGCAACGCGAACGTCGGGCGCTGGATCAGCCAGTAGCAACCGGCCGCCGCCAACACGAGCAGCAGCAGCGCGTACAGCGCGCTGGCGGCAAGGTTGAGTTGGCGAACGTTGTTCCACATACGTCGTTCCGTTCCTGCGTCAGTCGTTGAGCGTGAGCGACAGCACCTTCACGACCAGCTCCGAATAGCTGATGCCGACCGCGCGCGCGGCCTTCGGCGGCAGCGAGTGGTCGGTCATGCCCGGCGCGGTGTTCACTTCCAGGAAGTACGCATTCCCATCGGCGTCGAGCATGAAATCCGCGCGGCCCCAGTCGGTGCAGCCGAGCACGTCGAACGCACGGCGCGCGACGCGCTTGAGCTCCGCTTCCTTGTCGGCGGGCAGCCCGCACGGGATCAGGTATTGCGTGTCGTTGGCGATGTACTTCGCGTGATAGTCGTAGAACTCGCCGGCCGGCACGATCTTGATCACCGGCAGGTCGAGATCGCCGGCGATGCATGCGGTGTATTCGCCGCCGCCTTCGATACTCTTCTCGACGATCACGATCGGGTCGTGCTTCGCGGCTTCCTCGAGCGCAGCCGGCAGCGCATCGGCCGTCTTCACCTTCAGCACCGCGACGCTCGAGCCCTCGCTCGCCGGCTTCACGAACAGCGGCAGGCCGAGCTTCGCGACGATGTCCGTCGCGCGCGCCGCGAGGTCGTCGCCGCGCAGCACCGTCTCGAACGGCGGCGTCGGCACGCCCGTCTGCTGCCAGACGAGCTTCGTGCGGAACTTGTCGAGGCCGAGCGCCGACCCGAGCACACCGCTGCCCGTGTAACGGATCCCGTAGAAATCGAGCGCGCCCTGGATCTGGCCGTTCTCGCCGTAACCGCCGTGCAGCGCGTTGAACGCACGCACGAACCCTTCGTCCTTCAGCGCCGCCAGCGGGCGCTCGGCCGGGTCGAACAGGTGCGCGTCGATGCCTGCGTCGCGCAGGCCCTGCAGCACGAGCTGGCCGGACGTGAGCGAAACCTCGCGCTCCGAGGACTCGCCGCCGAACAACACCGCCACCTTGCCGAAACGTTTCGGATCAATCCCGCTCATGTCATGCCTTCTGTTGAGTGTGCTGCGCGACCTTCGCCGGCACGCCGCCGATCGAACCCGCGCCCATCGTGATCACCACGTCGCCGTTCTGCGCGACCTTCGCCAATGCGTCCGGCACGTCGTCGACCGTCGCGACGAACACCGGGTCAACCTTTCCTGCCCCGCGCAACGCGCGCGACAGCGCTTCGCCGTTGGCGGTCGAGATCGCGGCCTCGCCGGCCGCGTAGACTTCCGTCAGCACCAGCGCATCGACCGTCGACAGCACGTTGACGAAATCGTCGAAGCAATCGCGCGTGCGCGTGTAGCGGTGCGGCTGGAACGCCAGCACGAGGCGACGCCCCGGGAACGCGCCGCGCGCGGCCGCGATCGTCGCGGCCATCTCGACCGGGTGATGGCCGTAGTCGTCGATCAGCGTGTACTGGCCGCCGTCCGCGGTCGGCACCTCGCCGTAGCGCTGGAAACGCCGGCCGACGCCGTTGAATTCGGCCAGCGCCTGCTGGATCGCGTCATCCGTCACGCCGAGGTCGGTTGCGATCGCGATCGCCGCGAGCGCGTTCTGCACGTTGTGCAGGCCCGGCATGTTCAGTACGACCGCAAGCGGCGCGCGACCTTCGCGGATCACCGTGAAGTGCATCCGGCCATCGCGCGCGTCGATGTCTTCCGCGCGCACCTGCGCGTCCGGCGACAGCCCGTAGCGCACGACCGGCTTCGAGATGAACGGGATGATCTGCCGCACGTTCGGATCGTCGACGCACACGACCGCGCTGCCGTAGAACGGCAGGCGCTGCGTGAATTCGATGAACGCCTGCTTGAGCCGCGCGAAATCGTGGCCGTAGGTGTCCATGTGGTCGGCATCGATGTTCGTGATGACTTCGATCACCGGATACAGGTTCAGGAACGACGCGTCCGACTCGTCGGCCTCGGCGACGATGAAGTCGCCCGTGCCGAGCCGCGCGTTCGCGCCGGCGCTGATCAGCCGGCCGCCGATCACGAAAGTCGGGTCGAGGCCGCCCGCGGCGAGCACGCTCGCGACGAGGCTCGTCGTGGTGGTCTTGCCGTGCGTGCCGGCGATCGCGATGCCCTGCTTCAGGCGCATCAATTCCGCCAGCATCACCGCGCGCTGCACGATCGGCACGCGCTTCGCGCGCGCGGCCAGCACTTCCGGGTTGTCCGAGCGCACGGCCGTCGATACGACGACCGCGTTCGCGCCCTCGATGTTCGCCGCGTCGTGGCCGATCGCGATCCGTGCGCCGAGCGCCTGGAGACGATCGGTCACCGCGTTGCGCGAGAGATCCGAGCCGCTGACCTCGTAGCCGAGGTTGACGAGCACTTCGGCGATGCCGCTCATGCCCGCGCCGCCGATCCCGACGAAATGAATGTGTTTGACGATGTGTTTCATTGCAATATTTCCAGGTTCGCGCCGGCCGCCTTCGCGCACACGCGCGCGACTTCGTCGGTGGCTTCGGGCTTCGCCAGCGAGCGCGAACGTTCCGCCATGTCCGCGAGCGATGCCCGCGACTGGCCGCGCAGCCAGTCGGCGAGCAGTTCCGCCGACAGGTCGCGTTGTTGCACCAGCACGGCCGCGCCTGCATCGGCGAGGAACGCGGCGTTGCTCGTCTGGTGATCGTCGACTGCGTACGGGAACGGCACGAACAGCGCCGCCACGCCCACCGCCGCGATCTCCGACACCGTCATCGCGCCCGACCGGCAGATCACGAGATCCGCCGCCGCATACGCGGCCGCCATGTCGTCGATGAACGGCACGAGCCGCACGTCTTCGCCGGCCGCGAAACCGGCCGCTTCGTAATTCGCCTTCAGCGCGTCGATGTGCTTCGCGCCGGCCTGATGCACGATGCGCGGGCGTTCACCCGGCGTCAGCATCGCCAGCGCGCGCGGCACGACTTCGTTCAGCGCGGCCGCACCAAGGCTGCCGCCGACGACCAGCACGTTCAGCGGGCCGCTGCGCGATGCGTAGCGTGCTTTGGGCGCTTCGGTGCCGGCAAGTTCCGCGCGAATCGGGTTACCGGTCCATTCCGCGTGCGGCAGCGCGCCGGGGAACGCGACGAGCACGCGTTTCGCGAATTTCGCGAGCACCTTGTTCGTCAGGCCCGCGATCGAATTCTGTTCATGCAGCACGAGCGGACGCCCCGACAGCGCCGTCATCACACCCGCCGGGAACGTGATGTAGCCGCCCATCCCGAGCACGACGTCGGGCCGCACGCGGCGCAGCGCGGCGAGGCTCTGCCCGCATGCGCGCAGCAGGTTGAACGGCAGCGTCAGCTTGGTCTTCAGGCCCTTGCCGCGCAGCCCGCCGAACCGCACGTATTCCATCGGAATGCCGTGCTTCGGCACGAGCGTCGCTTCCATCCCGGCCGGATTGCCGAGCCACACGACGCGCCAGCCCGCCGCCTCCATCCGGTGCGCGACCGCGAGCCCCGGGAACACATGGCCCCCGGTGCCGCCTGCCATCACCATCAGCGTGCGTTGCGACGCGGTCATACCTTCCCTCCGCGCATCAGCACCCGGTTCTCGTAGTCCACCCGCAGCAGCACCGCGAGCGCCACGCAGTTCAGCAGAATGCCGGAGCCGCCGTAGCTCACGAGCGGCAGCGTCAGGCCCTTGGTCGGCAGCAGCCCGAGGTTCACGCCCATGTTGATGAAGGTCTGCGCGCCGAACCAGATGCCGATGCCCTTCGCCATCAGGCCCGCGAACGTGCGATCGAGCGCGAGCGCCTGACGGCCGATCTCGAACGCGCGGCGCACGATCCAGTAGAACAGCAGGATCACGACCAGCACGCCGACGAAACCGAGTTCCTCGCCGATCACCGCGAGGATGAAGTCGGTATGCGCTTCCGGCAGGTAGTTCAGCTTCTCGACGCTGCCGCCGAGGCCGACACCGAACCACTCGCCGCGTCCGAACGCGATCAGCGAGTGCGTGAGCTGGTATGCCTTGCCCTGCGCGTAGCGCTCGTCCCACGGATCGAGGTACGCGAAGATCCGCTCGCGACGCCACGGCGACAGCCACACGAGCATCGTGAAGGTGCCGACCGCCGTCGCGACGAGGCCGCCGAACAGCTTGCCGTTCACGCCGCCGAGGAACAGCACGCCCATCGCGATCGCCGCGACGACCATGAATGCACCCATGTCCGGCTCGAGCAGCAGCAGCGCACCGACCAGGCCGACCGCGAACGCCATCGGCAGGAAGCCCTTCGCGAAGCTCTGCATGTATTCCTGCTTGCGCACCGTGTAGTTCGCCGCGTAGATCGTCACCGCGAGCTTCATGATTTCCGACGGCTGCATGTTCGTGATGCCGAGCGGAATCCAGCGGCGCGCGCCGTTCACGCCCTTGCCGACGTGCGGGATCAGCACGATCACGAGGCCGACCAGCGCGATCAGGAAGAGATGCGGCGCGTATTTGTCCCACGTCGACACGGGCACCCGGAACGCGATCACCGCCGCGATGAACGCGACGACGAGCGACACGCAGTGGCGCATCAGGAACGCGTAATCGTGATACGCCGCATATTTCGGCGAATCGGGCATCGCGATCGACGCCGAATACACCATCACGACACCGAGCCCGAGCAGCGCGATCGCGACCCACAGCAGCGAGTAGTCGAAGTCGAGCATCCGCGAACGGCTCGGGCGCACGCCGTTGACGACGCTCGCGAGGCCGCCGGTCGCGGCGCGCGTGGCCGACGCGACGCGGCCGCCCGCGGCATTGCCGCCGGTGTCGCGCCTATCGTTGAAACGGGAGACGAGGCGATCGGACCAGCTCATGGCGTCGCTCCTTTGTCGATGGCGATTTCGTCGACCGCCGCGCGGAACACATCCGCGCGATGGGCGTAGTTCCTGAACATGTCGAGGCTCGCGCATGCCGGCGACAGCAACACCGCATCGCCCGGCTCGGCGAGGTCGGCCGCCGCGTGCACCGCGCCTTCGAGCGTCGCGTGGTCGGCAAGCGGCACGCCCGTTTCGGCGAGCGTGTCGCGGATCGCCGGCGCGTCACGGCCGATCAGCATCACCGCGCGGCACCAGCGCGCGACCGGCGCGACCAGCGGCGCGAAGTCCTGGCCCTTGCCGTCCCCGCCCGCGATCAGCACGATCTTCTGGGCGAGCCCGTCGAGCGCGGCAACCGTCGCGCCGACGTTCGTGCCCTTGCTGTCGTCGACGTAGTCCACGTCGTCGATCGTCGCGATCACTTCGACGCGATGCGCTTCGCCGCGGTACTCGCGCAGCGCGTGCAGCAGCGGCGCGGCCGGCAGGTCGATCGCGCGTGCGAGCGCGAACGCGGCCAGCGCGTTCGCCGCGTTGTGCAGCCCGCGGATACGCAGTGCGTCGGCCGGCATCAGGCGCTTCTGCGCGATGTCGGGCGTGTGCGCGGCATCGCGCTTGCGCCGGCGGCTCGTCGTCGCCGCTTCGTCCGGTGCATCGCGATCGACGGCTTCCACCAGCCACGCGATGCCGTTGTCGCGCGACAGCCCGTAGTCGCCGTCCTGCACCGGTTCGTTCAGGCCGAACGTGACCGTACGCGGCGCGTCGGCCGCGCCGGCTGCCGGCGCGAACTTCATCACGGCCGCATCGTCGCGGTTCAGCACGCGCGTCGTCGTCGCGCCGAAGATCCGGCCCTTTGCCTGCGCGTACGCTTCGAAGCTGCCGTGCCAGTCGAGGTGGTCCTGCGTGATGTTCAGGATCGCGGCCGCATCGGGCGCGAACGTGCGCGCGGTCTCGAGCTGGAAACTCGACAGTTCGAGCACCCATACGTCCGGCAGCGCGGTTTCGTCGATCGCGCCGGCGAGCCGGTCGAGCATCGCCGGGCTGATGTTGCCCGCGACAGCGACCTTCTTGCCCGAGCGCTGGCACAGCAGGCCCGTGAGGCTCGTCGTCGTGGTCTTGCCGTTGGTGCCCGTGATCGCGAGCACCTTCGGCTGATAGCCGCTCGTGCCGAGCGCACGCAGCGCCTGCGCAAAGAATTCCAGCTCGCCCCACACCGCGACGCCGCGCTCGTTCGCGGCCGCGACCAGCGCCGCGAGCGCCGGTTCGAGCGGCGACAGCCCGGGGCTCAGCCCGACGAGCTCGATGCCGCCGTCGAGCAGCGCAGGCGTGAACGCCCCGCCGACGAATTCCGCATCGATGCCTTCGGCCTGCAGCGCGGCAAGGTTCGGCGGCGCCTCGCGGGTATCGGCAATGCGCAGCCGGCACCCGTGCCTCGCGCACCATCGCGCGATCGCGAGACCCGATTCCCCGAGCCCCAGTACGAGCACCATCGGCCGTTGCCGATCTCCAAACATCTCGCCAGACATCCTTGTTACCTTTCCTTTACCGCAGCTTGAGGGTGGTCAGACCGAACAGGCACAGCATCAGCGTGATGATCCAGAAACGCACGACCACCTGCGTTTCCTTCCAGCCGGACAATTCGAAATGGTGATGCAGCGGCGCCATCTTCAGCAGGCGCCGCCCTTCGCCGTAGCGCTTTTTCGTGTACTTGAACCACGACACCTGCAGCATCACCGACAGCGTTTCCGCGACGAAGATGCCGCCCATGATGAACAGCACGATTTCCTGGCGCACGATCACCGCGACCGTCCCGAGCGCGCCGCCGAGCGCCAGCGCGCCGACGTCGCCCATGAACACCTGCGCGGGGTGCGTGTTGTACCAGAGGAACGCGAGCCCTGCCCCGCCCATCGCGGAACAGAAGATCAGCAGTTCGCCCGCGCCCGGGATATGCGGGAACAACAGGTATTTTGAATAGACCGCGCTGCCCATCACGTACGCGAACACACCCAGCGACGCGCCGACCAGCACGACCGGCATGATCACGAGGCCGTCGAGGCCGTCGGTCAGGTTCACCGCGTTGCTCGCGCCGACGATCACGAAGTACGTCAGCACGATGAAGCCCCACACGCCGAGCGGATAACTGATCGACTTCAGGAACGGCAGCATCAGGTCGGCGCGTGCCGGCAGCCCCATCGACAGGCCGCTCCTCACCCACGCCATGAACAGGTCGAACACGCGCACGTTGTTCGCCTCGGACACGCTGAAGGCGAGGTAGACGGCCGCGAACAGCCCGATCACCGATTGCCAGAAATACTTCTCGCGCGACGACATCCCGCGCGGGTCCTTGTGGACGACCTTGCGGTAATCGTCGACCCAGCCGATCACGCCGAAACCGAACGTGACGAGCATCACGATCCAGATGAAACGGTTCGTCAGGTCGCCCCACAGCAGCGTCGCGACCGCGATGCCGATCAGGATCAGCACGCCGCCCATCGTCGGCGTGCCGGACTTGACGAGGTGTGTCTGCGGGCCGTCCTTGCGCACGGCCTGACCGACCTTCATTTGCGTCAGCTTGCGGATCACCCACGGTCCGCACACGAGCCCGATCCCCAGCGCGGTGATGGTGGCCATCACCGCCCGGAACGTGAGGTACGTGAACAAGCGCAAAAAGCTTGCGTCTCCTTGCAGCCATTGCGCCAGCGCCAGCAGCATGCTTCCTTCCTTCTACTCAGTGTGCCGCGGGCGCCGTGCCCGCCGCGGGTTGGTTCGTCAGCGCGTCGACCACGCGCTCCATCTTCATGTACCGCGAGCCCTTCACGAGCAGCGTCGCCTGCGCGCCGTAACCGGCCGCGAGCAGCGCCGCCACAAGCGCGCCGACGTCGTCGAAGTGGCGTGCCGTGTCGCCGTACGCCGTGCACGCATCACGCGATGCGTCGCCGAGCGCGAACAGCGCGTTGATCCCGCGCTCGCGCGCGTATGCACCGACCTCGCGATGAAAAGCCGGCCCTTCGTCACCGACCTCGCCCATGTCGCCGATCACCAGCACGCGCGGCGCCGGTTGCGTGGCGAGCACGTCGATCGCGGCACGCATCGAATCGGGATTCGCGTTGTACGTATCGTCGACGACCGTCGCACCCGCGAGACTGCCCGCGATTGCCTGCTTCACCTGCAGCCGGCCCTTGACCGGCTCGAACGATTCGAGACCCTGCTTGATCGCCGACAGCGCGACGCCGGCACCCAGCGCCGCGGCCGTGGCGGCCAGCGCGTTGCGCGCGTTGTGCTCGCCGAGCGCGCGCAGCCGCACCGTGACGGCGCCCGCGGGCGTATCGATCACGAGTTCGCCGCCGTGAAGACGGCCCGTGACCTGCGCGTCGTTCTGCCGTTCGGCGTCGTGCAGCGCGAAATCGAGGATCCGGTTGCCGGTGGCCGCGACGCGCCAGATGCCCGCATACGCGTCGTCGGCCGGGAACACCGCAACGCCGTCCGGCGGGAGCGCGTGAATCACGGCCGCATGTTCGAGCGCGACCGCTTCGACCGTCGCCATGAACTCCTGGTGCTCGCGCTGCGCGTTGTTGACGAGCGCGACCGTCGGCGCCGTGAGACGCGCGAGGACTTCGGTCTCGCCCGGATGGTTCATCCCGATCTCGATCACCGCGAGACGATGTGTGGACGACAGGCGCAGCAGCGTCAGCGGCAGGCCGACGTCGTTGTTCAGGTTGCCGGCCGTCGCGAGCCGCGCGTCGGCGCCGACCGCCGCCGCGAAGATCGACGCGATCATTTCCTTGACGGTCGTCTTGCCGTTGCTGCCCGTCACCGCGACGAGCGGCAGCGCGAATCGTTTGCGCCAGCCATGTGCCAGTGCGCCGAGCGCGACACGTGTTTCGCCGCCTTCGATCGCCGGCATCGTGACGCCCGCCGGCACGTGCGCGACGAGCGCAGCAGCCGCACCGCGCGCAGCGACATCGCCAAGGAAGTCGTGCGCGTCGAAGCGCTCGCCTTTCAGTGCGACGAACAGGTCGCCGGGGCCGACGGTGCGGCTGTCCGTCGACACGCGGTCGAACGTGACGCCCGCATCGCCATGGACGGTTGCACCGGGAATCAGGCGAGCGGCTTCGCCGAGACTGAGCATCGTCATTCGGCGCCTCCCTTGCCGTGTGTCGCGCGCGCTGCCAGCGCGAGCCGCGCGTGATCCTGGTCGGAGAACGTACGCTTCTTGCCCATGATTTCCTGCGTGGCCTCGTGGCCCTTGCCGGCCAGCACGACGACATCCTCGCGTGCGGCGCCGCGCACGGCCTGCAGGATCGCGCTCGCGCGATCCTCGATACGACGTGCGTGATCGGCCGCGGTCATGCCCGCGACGATCTGGTCGATGATGCGCTGCGGATCCTCGCTGCGCGGGTTGTCGCTCGTGACGACGGTTTCATCGGCGAGCCGCTCCGCGATCGCGCCCATCAGCGGGCGCTTCGTCGCATCGCGATCGCCGCCGCAGCCGAACATGCAGACGAGCCGGCCGCCGCGCGCCGTGGCGATCGGGCGCAGCGCGTCGAGCGTCTTTTCGAGCGCGTCGGGCGTGTGTGCATAGTCGATCACGACGAGCGGTTCGTCGTTCTGCAGCCGGCCGCCGAGCCGCTGCATCCGTCCGTTGACGGACTCGAGCCGCGCGATCTCGGCGAGCGCCGCGTCGAACGGCAGGTCGGCCGCGAGCAGCGAGCCGAGCACCGCGAGCAGGTTGCTGACGTTGAACGTGCCGAGCGTGCCGACCTCGACGTCCGCCTCACCCCACGACGAACGCAGGTGGAACGCCGTGCCGGTCGCGGTGGCGCGCACGTCGAGCGCGACCAGTTCGCGATCGGCGTCAGGCGCCGGTGCGTCGCCGATCCCGTACGCGATCGTGCGCACGCGGCCGGCGAGCTTCTCGAGCAGGCGCCGACCGGCTGCATCGTCGCGGTTGACGACTGCCGCGCGCAGGCCGCGCCACGCGAACAGCTTCGCCTTCGCGGCCTCGTACGCATCGAACGTGCCGTGATAGTCGAGGTGATCCTGCGTGAGGTTCGTAAACACCGCGATGTCGAAACCCGTACCATTCACGCGCCCCTGGTGCAGCGCGTGCGACGACACTTCCATCGCCACGGCCTTCGCGCCCGCGTCGCGCAACTGCGCGAGACTGCGCTGCAGTTGCGGCGCATCGGGCGTCGTGAACCCCGTCGGCACGAGCTGGCCGGGCATCCCGGTGCCGAGCGTGCCGATCACCGCGCACGGCTGGTGCAGCGCCGTCAGCGCGGCGGCGATCCATTGCGTACACGAAGTTTTGCCGTTCGTGCCGGTCACGCCCACCGCAAGCAGGCTGTCGCTCGGATTGCCGTACCAGCCGCTGGCGATCTCGCCGGCGAGCTGGTCGAGCGCCGGCACGGCCAGCGCAACGGGCACCGCCGGCGCCGCGGCCAGCCCTTCCGGCTGATACAGTACGGCGGCCGCGCCGCGCGCGACGGCATCGACAATGAAAGCGCGGTTGTCGGCCCCGTCGACCGCATAGGCAAAAAACACGTCGCCGGCCTTGAGGCTGCGCGTGTCGGCATGCAGTTGCGCTGCGGGGGCCACATGCTGATGCAGCCACGCAAGCGCGGCTGCGATCTGCTGATGCGCCGGATGGGAACTGCGAGCGGCGCTCATCGAACAACTCCTGGTGAATTACGCGTCGTGCTGGACACGATCATATGCTTCGCGCCGCCACCCGCGGCCAGCTTTTGCGGCCCCGGTGCGGAAGGTGCTGCCGGCGAATCGTCAGACACGACAAGCTGCTTGATCGGCATGTTCGGCGGCACGTTCAGCGCACGCATCGTGTCACCGGCGATCGCCGAGAAGACGGGGCCGGACACCTGGCCGCCGAAGTGGCTTCCGGCGGTCGGCTCGTCGACCGACACCGCGACGACAATGCGCGGATTCGGCATCGGCGCCATCCCGACGAACGATGCGCGGTACTTGCGCGTGTAGCCGTGCCCCTCATGCTTGTACGCGGTGCCGCTCTTGCCGCCGACGCGATAACCCGGCACGGCCGCATCGGGCGACGTGCCGCCCGGCGCCACCACCGTTTCCAGCATCGCGCGCACTTCGCGCGCGGTGGTCGGGTTGAATACCTGCGTGCCCACGACCGGCTGATTGGGGTCGGTCTTGAAAATGGTCACGGGCATCAGCTCGCCGTCATGCGCGATCGCCGTGTATGCGCGCGCAAGCTGGAACAGCGACACCGACAGGCCGTAGCCGTACGACATCGTCGCCTGCTCGATGCGACGCCAGCTCTTCCACGGACGCAGGCGGCCGGCCACCGCGCCCGGGAACCCGACCTTCGGCGCCTGGCCGAGGCCGATGCTCGTATACATATTCCACATTTCCTCGGGCCGCATCGTCATCGCGATCTTCGTCGCGCCGATGTTGCTCGACTTCTGGATCACGCCGCCGACCGTCAGCGTGCCGAAACCCGCGTCGTCGGTGATCGGTGCGCCGTCGAGCACGAAATGCCCGTTGCCCGTCTCGACGAGCGTGTTCGGCGTCACGCGGTGCAGGTCGAGCGCGAGCGACACCGTAAACGGCTTCATGATCGAGCCCGGCTCGAACACGTCGGTCATGATCCGGTTGCGCAACTGCTCGCCCGTCATGCGTGAGCGATCGTTCGGGTTGTACGTCGGGTAGTTGACGAGCGCGAGCACCTCGCCGGTGCGCACGTCGACGACCATGGCCGCGCCGGCCTTTGCCTTGAACTTCTCGACGGCGGCCTTCAGGTTCGCGTACGCGATGTACTGGATCTTGCTGTCGATCGACAGGTCCACGTCGGTGCCGTTGTGCGGCGGGATCTGCTCGGCGACGTCCTCGACGATGTGCCCCAGCCGGTCCTTGATCACGCGACGCACGCCCGACGTACCGGACAGCATCTTCTGGTCGCCGAGCTCGACGCCCTCCTGCCCTTCGTCCTCGACGTTCGTGAAGCCGATCAGGTGAGCGGTGATCTCGCCTTCCGGATAGAAGCGCTTGTATTCGTTGCGCTGATAGATACCGGGAATGTCGAGCGCGGCGACCTTGTCCGCGACGTCGATCGGCACCTGGCGCTTAACGTAGACGAAACCCTTGTCTTCCGACAGCTTCACGCGCAGTTCCTTCGACGTCATGCCGAGGAGCTTGCCGAGCTGGTTGACCTTGTCGGCATCGAGATCGTCCGGCACCGCGTCGGGAATCGCCCAGATCGCGCGCACGGGCAGGCTCGTCGCGAGCACGAGCCCGTTACGGTCGAGAATCTTGCCGCGCGTCGCCGGCAGCTCGAGCGTGCGCTGGTAGCGGCTTTCGCCCTGCTTCTGGTAGAACGCGTTGCCGGGCCCCTGGATCCAGAACGCGCGCGCGGCCAGCGCGACGAACGCCATGAACAGCAGGAACACGACCAGCTTCGAGCGCCACATCGGCAGATGCACGCCCAGCACCGGGCTCGACGAGAACTTCACGTTCTGGCGCTTCTGGGACGGCTTCATCGCGCGCCTCCCTTGCCCTTGCCGGCCGTGTCCGCCGAAGCCGGGATCGGCGCGTCGATCGCCTTCGCCGCACCCGGCGGCAGCGTCAGGTATTGCGTGCGGCCGGTCGAGATCGGCTGCATCTTCAGCGAATCGTTCGCAAGCTGCTCGATGCGCGACGTCTTCGACAGCGCGCTCTGCTGATATTGAAGCTGCGCATAGTCCTGCTGGAGCTGACGCTCCTGCGACTGCGCGCGCTGCAGCTGGATGAAGATCTGGCGCTGCTGGTTCGTCGAATTGACGACCGACAGCGCGCAGCCCATCACGATGATCAGCAGGAAGATATTGAAGCGGCTCATGGCGTGACGCGCTCCGCAATGCGCATCACGGCCGAGCGGGCGCGCGGGTTCGCGGCGACTTCCGCTTCGCTCGGAAACTGGCGGCTGATGATCTTGAGCGGCGGGCTCGGGAGATCGACGGCGCGGATCGGCAGGCGACGATCGACCGCAGGCGCACTCGCGTGCGCCTGCATGAATCGCTTGACGATCCGGTCCTCGAGTGAATGAAAGCTGATGACCACCAGCCGCCCCCCTTGCTCCAGCAACGACAGTGCCGCGTCTAGTACGACTTGCAGGTCCGCAAGCTCTTGATTGACGTGAATCCGTATAGCCTGAAAGGTGCGGGTTGCCGGATCCTTGCCCTTCTCACGGGTTTTGACGACGTGACCCACGATTTGGGCAAGCTCGCCCGTGGTGTCGAGAGGCCCAAGACGGTCGGACTCTGCCCGGCGAGCAACAAGCGCCTTTGCAATCTGAAAAGCAAACCGTTCTTCCCCATAATCCCGTATCACCTCCGTCAATTCCTGCACCGAAGCCCGTGCGAGCCATTCCGCCGCCGACTCGCCGCGCGTCGGATCCATCCGCATGTCCAGCGGGCCATCGGCGCGGAAGCTGAAGCCACGCGCCGGATCGTCCACCTGCGGCGAGGACACGCCCAGGTCCAGCAACACACCCGACACCTTCTCGATGCCGCGCGCCGCAAGCGCGTCGCGCATCGATGCAAAGCTGTCATGCACGATCGAGAAGCGCGCATCCTCGATGCCCTGCGCCGTCTCGATCGCTCGCGGGTCCTTGTCGAACGCAATCAGCCGCCCGGCCGTCGCCAGCCGCGCGAGCACCGCGCGGCTATGACCGCCGCGCCCGAACGTGCCGTCGACATAAACGCCGTCCGGCCGCGTCACGAGCGACTCGACCGCTTCGTCCAACAGCACCGTCCGATGCCGCAATTCGTTTCCCATCGCGGGCGTCTCCGTCACCGCAATCAGAACGTGAAATTCTTCAGCGCGTCGGGCATGCCCTGCGCCATCGCCGCCTGCTCCTTCGCGTTGTAGGTCTGCGAATCCCACAGCTCGAAGTGACTACCCATTCCCAACAACATGACTTCCTTTTCCAGTCCAGCTGCCATGCGCAGCTCGGGCGATACAAGAATCCGGCCGGCGCTGTCGAGATCGACGTCCATCGCATTGCCGAGAAAAATGCGCCGCCACCAGTGCGCGTCCATCGGCAGCGCGGCGATCTTGGCGCGGAATACTTCCCATTCGGGGCGCGGAAACAGCAACAGGCAGCCGTCCGGGTGCTTGGTCACAGTCACCCGTCCTTCTGCCTGTCCTTGCAGCGCTTCGCGATAGCGAGCCGGCACCGACATCCGCCCTTTCGCATCGAGCGTCAGCGCCGACGCCCCTTGGAACACTTTCCGCTCTCCCGTTCAGGGCACCGAAGCACCCGCTCAATGCTGAGAATTTAGCCGGAATAGCCCGCCAAATCACACAAAAATACACTTTCTCACACTGTCTCCCACTTTAGAGGAAGGGTGTGGCACGGTCAAGGGAGCGGCCCGCTTTTTTGACGAATTTTGTTAGTTAGAACAAGGACTTACGCGCACATGCTCATGCGCCCCCTCATTCCAAAAACCGTTATAAATGAATGAGCTAGTGCAACTTGTGAAGGTGATACGTGAGAAAGACGGGCCAGACGGGTGTGCGGAAGGGGCTTTCGGGGGCGGGAAAACGAGGAATAAACGGGCGGTATCAGCGGCGGGGAACCGGGGCGACGTCACGCATCGCCCCGATGCGAATCTCACAGATAGTACGCAGTGCTCGTCATGACTTTCGACGCGGCGCGCATCAGCATTCGCGCGGGCAGCGGCAGTTCGATCCCGCCTGCGTCGGCGGCGGCCTTGCCGTGCTTCACCTCGTCGATACGCATCTGGTCGACGATCGCGCGCGACGCGGTATCGGACGCCGGCAACTCGGACATATGGCCTTCGAGATGGCTCTCGACCTGCCGTTCGGTCTCGGCCATGAAGCCGAGACTGACCTTGTCGCCGAGCGCGCCAGCCGCCACGCCGATCGCGAGCGAACCCGCATACCAGAGCGGGTTCAACAGGCTCGGGCGCGAGTCGAGCTCTTTCAGGCGGTGTGCGGTCCACGCGAGGTGATCCTCCTCCTCGCGCGCGGCTTCCTCGAACATCGCCTTCGCGGATGCCGTGCGCGCGGTGAGCTTCTGCGCCTGGTACAGCGCCTGAGCGCAGACCTCGCCGACGTGGTTCACGCGCATCAGCCCGGCGGCATGCGTACGCTCCGCGGGCGTCAATTCGACGGCGGGCGCCTCGGCCGGCGCGGGCACCGGCCGGCTCATCCGGCTAATGCCCGTCAGCGACCGCAGGCCGCGATCGAATTCGCTGATCAGTTCATCAAACACCATCCTGTTTCTCCTGGCTGCATGTGCCGCCGCGAGCGGCAAGGGCACGAGTCCGCTGCGTAACCGACTTGATTATTCAGCGGAAATTGCGGTTAACCCGTGATTTTAACCATTGTTGCATAAAGGAAACATGGCGGCCTTGAGCTGCGGCATTTCGCTTTGTGGCAAAAACCGGTTTTGCTACATTACGTGCGACTTCTTGCGAAGTTGATGGGGCCCGTCGACAGAACATAACTATCCGCCCCGCCAGAAAAATTCAGTGATTTTTGGAGATCCGTTAATGAAAAAGTCGCTTCTCGCGCTCGTCGCGCTGGGCGCGTTCGCTGGCGCTGCCCATGCGCAAAGCAGCGTGACGCTTTACGGCATCATCGATGAAGGCCTGCTCTTCAACAACAATGCGGGCGGCAAGCACCTGTACAGCATGGCCAGCGGCGTGATGCAAGGCAGCCGCTTCGGCCTGCGCGGCACCGAAGACCTCGGTGGCGGCCTGAAGGCAATCTTCACCCTCGAAAACGGTTTCGACGTGAACAGCGGCAAGCTCGGTCAGGGCGGCCTGATGTTCGGTCGTCAGGCTTACGTCGGCCTGTCGAGCCAGTACGGTACGGTCACGCTGGGTCGTCAATACGACTCCGTCGTCGACTTCGTCGGCCCGCTCGAGGCAGGCGACCAGTGGGGCGGCTACATCGCCGCTCACCCGGGCGACCTCGACAACTTCAACAACGCCTATCGCGTGAACAACGCGGTCAAGTTCACGAGCCAGACCTACGGCGGCTTCTCGTTCGGCGGCCTGTACAGCTTCGGCGGTCAGGCAGGCCAGTTCTCGAAGAACCAGGTCTGGTCGCTCGGCGCAGGCTACAACAACGGCCCGCTGGTCTTGGGCGTCGGTTACTTGAACGCACGTACGCCGAACCAGTTCGGTGGCATGTTCAACAACGGTTCCGCGTCTTCGTCGGTCTCGTCGCCGATCTACGGCGCGTACGCGAACAACGCGAACACGTACCAGGTCATCGGTGCAGGCGGCGCATACACGTTCGGCGCAGCAACGATCGGCGCGACGTACTCGAACACGAAGTTCAAGGGCTTCTCGGCAGGCCCGTTCGTGAACCAGACCGCGACGTTCAACAACGGCGAAATCAACTTCAAGTATCAGCTGACCCCGGCGCTGATTCTCGGCGCGGCGTACGACTACACGCAAGGCAGCAAGATCGACGGCAACTCGGCAGCCAAGTACCACCAGGGCTCGCTGGGCGTCGACTACTTCCTGTCGAAGCGCACCGACGTCTACGTGATCGGCGTGTACCAGCACGCATCGGGCAACGTGCTCGATTCGAACGGCAACGTCCTGAAGGCAACGGCAGCGATCAACGGCCTGGCCGGGTCGAGCACCAGCAACCAGGTCGCGGCACGCGTCGGCATCCGTCACAAGTTCTAATCAGCTTGCCTGACAAGCCGCAGCATATTGAAGGCGCCTCCGGGCGCCTTTTTCTTTTGCGGTGCAGAACGGCAAAGCCGGAGTGCGGCGAATCGCACCGGGCGTTGCGCGCTTGTCGTGGGGGCCATGCCGCCTGCCTTTGCGGCCATCGAAACGCGCGGCCGCCGCCGCAAGCCCATTCCGGAGACAGCGTCGTAAGGAGACAAACCTCCTCGGGGCCGCACTGCAAACAAAAAGGCCTGGCATGTGCCGGGCCTTTTCCTTTGATCGACCGCGCCGTTACGCGCGTCCGTCGCGCAATTCGCGCCGCAGGATCTTGCCGACGTTCGTTTTCGGCAGCTCCGTACGGAACTCGACCAGCTTCGGCCGCTTGTAGCCGGTGAGGCGCTCCTTGCAGTAGGCGAGGATGTCCTTGTCGGTGAGCGCCGGGTCCTTCTTCACGACGAACAGCTTCACGGCTTCGCCGGAATGCTCGTCGGGCACGCCGACCGCCGCCACCTCGAACACGCCCGGATGCGACGCCACCACGTCCTCGACTTCGTTCGGGTACACGTTGAAGCCCGATACGAGAATCATGTCCTTCTTCCGGTCGACGATCTTCACGTAACCGCGCGCATCCATCACGCCGACGTCGCCCGTCTTGAAGAAGCCGTCCGCGAACATGACCTTCGCTGTCTCGTCCGGCCGGT
Organism: Burkholderia sp. AU4i; assembly: GCF_000466765.1. Lineage (NCBI taxonomy): Bacteria > Pseudomonadati > Pseudomonadota > Betaproteobacteria > Burkholderiales > Burkholderiaceae > Burkholderia > Burkholderia sp. AU4i. The sequence continues at coordinate 46,452 of NZ_ASSI01000081.1, forward strand.
TCCAGTAGCCGGCCATCACCTGCGGCCCGCGGATACAAATCTCGCCGGGTTCGCCGAGCGCGACGTCGTTGCCGGCATCGTCGCGAATCGCCACTTCGGTCGACGGCAGCGGCAGGCCGATCGTCCCGCTGTATTCGGTCGCCGTCACCGGGTTGCAGGTCGCGACCGGCGACGTTTCGGACAGCCCGTAGCCTTCGATGATCGCCGTATGGGTCTTTTCATACCAGCGTTTCGCGACGCCTTCCTGGATCGCCATGCCGCCGCCGTTGGCGATCACGAGCTTCGACAGGTCGAGCTGATTGAATTCGGGGTGGTTCAGCAGTGCGTTATACAGCGTGTTGACCGCCGGGATCGTCGAGATCTGGTAACCCTTCAGTTCCTTGATCATGCCGGCGATGTCGCGCGGGTTCGGGATCAGGATGCCCATGCCCCCGGTACGCATCGTCAGGAAACCGCAGACGGTCAGCGCGAACACGTGATACAGCGGCAGCGCGACAACGGTCACGAACTGTTTCACCTCCGGGAACTTCTCATGAGCCGGATGGTGCCAGGCGCCGGCCTGCAGCACGTTCGACACGATGTTCCGGTGCAGCAGCGTCGCCCCCTTTGCCACGCCTGTCGTCCCGCCCGTGTATTGCAGGAACGCGACGTCATCGGGGCCGATCTTCTGTGCCTTGAATGCCTGCCGCGCGCCTTCCGACAGCGCGGCCTTGAAGCGCGTGAACGACGGCAGTTGCCAGGCCGGCACCATCTTCTTCACGTTGCGCACGACGTAGTTGACGAGCCATCCCTTGATGCCCAGCAGATCGCCCATCGACGCGACGACGACGTGCTTGACGCTCGTATTCGCGATGACAGCCTGCAGCGTCGACGCGAAATTCTCGAGGATGACGATCGCCTCCGCACCGCTGTCCTTCAGCTGATGTTCGAGCTCGCGTGGCGTGTAGAGCGGATTGACGTTGACGACGGTGTAGCCCGCACGCAGTACCGCGGCGATCGCCACCGGATACTGCAGCACGTTCGGCATCATGATCGCAACGCGTGCTCCGCGTGCTAGACCGCGCGATTGCAGCCAGGCGCCGAACTGGCGCGACAGCTTGTCGAGTTCGCCGTACGTGATGCCCTTGCCCATGCAGACGAACGCCGTGCGGTCGCGGTACTGGCGAAAGCTTTCGTCGAGCAGGTCTGGAACGGAGGGATAAGGAGACGCGTCAATTTCGGCTGGAACGCCGGGTGGGTACGATTTCAGCCAAATTTTGTTCATACTGCGCGTCTCCTCACGGATTTTCGAATGATCGTGCTAAAACGCATCGTAACGGCTCGCCCGTCCCGATACAACAGGGTTAGATGTCCACTTCGAACTTCCGTGGAGATTCGTCGGATGATACGGTGATATTCGGTCAAATGCGTTCTACTTCCACAAGGCAATCGTAAAACGTCGCCGAATTGCCGAGATCGGTGAGCGCCTGGCTCGTCACTTCGTTCGCGTTCCTGCCGTCCGGCGACAGCTTCTTCCACCAGATCGACAGCCCGACGACGAGCCCTGCACGTGCACGATCGGTAATTCTCGCGAGCGCCTGCATCGATCCGCGGTCGTTGAAGATGCGAACGAGATCGCCCTCCGCGATGCCCCGTGCATCGGCATCCGACGGGTGAATGTCGAGATGCGGCTCGCCTTCGGTATGACGCAGGCTGTCGACGTTCACGAACGTGCTGTTCAGGAAGTGGCGGGCCGGCGGCGAAATCATCGCGAGCGGATAGCGCGCCGCGAGCTCGGGTGCCGCCTCGGCCGATTCGAACGGCGGCAGGTAGTCGGGCACTGGGTCAACACCCATCTGCTCGAGCCGCGGGCTGTAGAACTCGCACTTGCCGGATGGTGTACGAAAACCGCCGTTCGCGAACGGCGCCTCCGGCAGCTTGAGTTTCAGCCAGCCGTCGCGCTTCAGCGTGTCCCAGTCGCTGTCGAGTGCCGGATCGTCCCAGCGGAGGGCCGCACGCGCGACCTCTTCGTCACTGTGATAGAGCGCGGGCTCGTCCAGCCCCATGCTGCGCGCGATCCCGCGGAAGATCTCCGTATTCGGCCGCGCGTCCCCCACCGGAGGAATCGACGGCAGGTTCGCCATCACGTAGGTGTGGCCGTACGATTTGTGGACGTCCAGATGCTCGAGTTGCGTGGTTGCCGGCAGCACAATGTCGGCGAAATCGACGGTATCTGTCTTGAAATGCTCGAGAACAACCGTGAACAGGTCGTCGCGTGCGAACCCCGCCGCGACTTTCGAGGAATCAGGCGCGACCGCCACCGGATTCGAGTTGTACACGATCACCGCTTCGACCTTCGGTCCGAAGGTGGCATCGCCCGAATGCAACAGCGCGTCGCCGATCGCGTTCATGTTGATGATGCGCGGAAGCTTGTGCGGCCAGCCCGGCATCAAGTCCGGGCGCAGCAGCGCAGCCTGGTTCACCGGCGCGGATTCCGACGACGAGAGCAACAGCCCACCGGCCCGATCGCGCCATGCACCCGTCAGCGCCGGCAGGCTTGCGATCGCGCGTACCGCGTTGCCACCGCCGCGGACGCGCTGCATGCCGTAGTTCAGGCGGATCGATGCCTTCCGGGTAGCGCCGTAACGACGCGCAAGATCGATCAACTCCGACGCGTCGATGCCGCAGATCTGCGCGACACGATCCGGCGGATAGGACATCGCCCGTTCCTTGAGTGCGTCGAAACCGAGCGTATGGCTGGCGATGTAGTCGTGATCGAGCAGGTCTTCGGTAATCAGCACGTGCATCATGCCGAGTGCGAACGCGCCATCGGTGCCCGGTTTCAACGCAATATGCTGATGACACTTCTCCGCTGTCAGCGAACGGTACGGATCGATGGCGACAAGACGGGCGCCTCGGCGCTTCGCTTCCTGCGCACGCGTCCAGAAGTGCAGACTCGACGCGATCGGGTTCGCCCCCCATATCAGAATCAGTTCGCTTTCCTCGAAATGCTCGAGATGCATACCGAGACTGCCACCATATGTGTACCGTAACCCCGCAGCACCGGCCGCCGCGCAGATCGCGCGCTCGAGCCGCGAGGCGCCCAGTTTGTGGAAGAACCGCTGGGCGATGCCCTCCCCTTGCACGAGCCCCATCGTCCCCGCATAGCTGTACGGCACGATCGCTTCCGGGGCGCGCGCCGCAATTTCACCGAGACGACGGCCGATCTCGTCGAACGCCTCGTCCCAACTGATCGGTACGAAATGCCCTTCCCCTTTGGCGCCGATGCGCTTGAGCGGAACGGTGAGGCGATCGGGATGATGAACACGCTCGGCGTATCGGCTGACCTTCGTGCACAACACGCCTTGTGTCGGCGGATGATCGGGATCGCCCGTGACCTTGATCGCCTTGCCGTTCTCGACGGTCACGCGCATTGCACACGTGTCCGGACAATCATGCGGGCAAACGGCCCGGGTTACCTGAATCGCGGCGTTCATCGTTTTGAGTGCATAGATGGGGTTCGCAAATTTTACGTGGACGCGCCGAATAAAGCGTTCATTTCGTTCGGATTCTGGGTTATCTGACCAAAAAGCGATTGGAGGAAGCCAGGGTAGTTTCGGTTGCACCACGCGTCATCTGCGGGGGAGGCTTGTATGGCCCGTCCGATATGCGTTGTCGACGATGGAGGGCAGAACGTGCACGACGTCGCTAGCCGGTACACGGAGAGGAGGGAGCTGGGATTTTGATCGGAGATACGATCAATAGATCGGGGAATCACGAATGATACCGGTCATTTCGAAAAACCGGGCATTGCGATTGGGGGCACCTGGGAGGAGTAATGTGAAAGTTCCGGCCATGCCACCGATCCCGATCACTCACGCATTTCCGCCGCGCCAATGCAAAAACCCCCGCCTTGTCGGGCGGGGGTTTCTGGCTTA